>DATMLR010000548.1:0-3684 GCA_035570015.1 Puia sp. | reverse complement strand
CCGATACCATCGCAGGTACCACGCCGCTACCGCCTTCCTTAGCACCGGTGATCCCTTATAGGATTGATATCCGTGGACATTCGGTTTCGCGCTCTCTTCCTGCAGGACCTTTATCACCTCCGGATGCGGCGGCTGGTCCGGACTTCCGATTCCCAGGTTGATAATGTTCTTTCCCTGCCGGTTCAACTCGTCAATCTCCCGCAGCTTTTGCGAAAAATAGTATTCGCCGATCCCTTCCAATCGTTTGGATGTATTCATACCGTTCTGCCTTTTTTGTAAATACCGTATATCTTCAGCTCCGCCGTTACCGGCCGCATCGCCTCGATCACCCGCTCGAACTGCCCCAGGTCTTCGAATTCCATATCCGCATGGAAGGAGTATTCCCACTCGCTGCCCGGGATTGGGAAGGATTGGAGCTTGCTGAGATTGATCCCTCCATCCGCAATCTTGGTCAGCACCCGTGCCAGACTGCCCCGCGTATGATCGGTATGGAAATTGACGGATGCCTTGTCCGGATGGGTTTCCACCAACGCATTTTCTTCCCGCTGTAGAATAAGGAACCGCGTATAGTTGTTCTTCATCGTCTGAATGTCGGGCGCCAGAATGTCCAGCCCAAAAAGCGCGGCTGCCCTCCGGCTGGCGATCGCGGCGGCATGCCGGCTTCGATGCTGCGCCAAGTGCTTGGCACTTAACCCGGTATCCTCGGTCTCGACCAGTTTCCAACCCGGCTGCCGCTCCAGGTAATCGATACACTGCAACAACGCCATGGGGTGCGAATGTACCTCACGGATATCTTCCAGCTGCACGCCCGGATTCACCAGCAGGTTCTGCCCGATCTGCAAATAGATCTCACCGACCACCCGTAGCTTACTTTGCTGGAGCAGATTGTAATTGGGCAGAATACTGCCGGCGATGGAGTTCTCGATCGCCATGACGCCGCCTTCACTCTCGGCCTCACTCAGCGCCACCCGGACTACCTCCCTGAACGTAGCACAGGGAATGACCTGCACATCCCGCCCAAACCACTCCTCCGCCGCCACCTGGTGAAAGCTGCCCTCATAACCCTGGATCGAAACTCTTGTCGTGCCTGTTGTCGGCGTCGTTTTTCGCATAAATCTGATGTTTACCAGTTGTTCGCCTGACCGTCGCCCGCCTCCCATTTGCCGCCCATCGATCGTCCATCCCCCCTCCGACATCTCCCCACTCGCGAATTCTAATTATGGCGAATTCGCCATAGTTAAACTTTCCTGCGAAAAACACACATTCCCCGAGGGCGACAAAAAAAAAGTCCCGGCTTTTGACCGGGACCTTTCTGTTAAACTCTTTGTTCTTATTTGGTTAACAAAAGCAATCCCGGTTTACTGGTAAAGTAAAAATAAAAGTAAAAAAACCGGTATGCCTTCGTAGTGATCATAACAATGCTCCAAAATTAGGCACTAATCCGAAATAACAAAATTTATTTTGCCCGACCGGACAGCCCGGACCGGACAGCCCCGACCAGGCAGCCCCGCCCGCGCCGGCCGAGCCCTCCCGCCCCGCCCACAGGCCGTTAGGCCAACCTGCTGCTGATCTTCTGGTCAATAAGCCGGAATAAATGGATTGGCTTATAAGTCCGCCAGTTCTCCAGCTCGATCAGCTCGATATAACGGTTGAGCTTCGCCTTCCTGAAATCATACTGCGTTTGCTCCGGCATGTTGAGACAGACGATCCAGCCCCCGGCATCCGTTACTTCTTCAAACCATTCCTCATAATAATCCTTGTCCCCACTATGAAAATTAAGCACATTTTCCGCGATCAGGATGAACTTCGTGATCCCACTCTCAAAAAATTTATCTGTCACCTCCCGCTTGAGGAACATAATGTCGTTCTCGATCGCATCATTCCATTCCCCGAATAGCTCGATCACCACATAATGCTCATCATAATCCGCAAGCAGCACTTTCATATACAACGTTCGGGATCCGAACTCATCCCATTGCGGATGAATATAAAAGTTATAGATCGTATGGGTAAACTCGAACTCGGAATAGATCCTCCCATAGAAAGGCGATCGCTCGTCTTCTTCACTCACATAGATGTGCCGCCAGTTGTAAAAAGGTTCTATTTCGTGCATATTGCCTCTACTGCTTTCTTTACGCTGCCCGATCGTAGCAAGAGTTCCATGGCCCGGTCATAATCCGTCAATCCCGTATTCTCCATCACCATCCGTGCTCCCCGATCCAGCAGCTTGCTGTTCGTCAATTGCATGTTCACCATTTTGTTTCCCTCTACCCGGCCGATCCGGATCATCACCGCCGTGGACAACATGTTCAGCACCAGCTTTTGCGCCGTACCGCTCTTCATCCGCGTGCTCCCGGTGACAAACTCCGGCCCTACCACCACTTCGACCGGATAATCCGCCTCAGCAGCCACCGGCGAGCCGGGATTACAGACGACACAACCCGTGGGGATCCCCCTCTTCCTGCACGCTGCAAGAGCGCCCGTCACATAAGGCGTGGTACCGCTGGCGGCAATCCCCACCACGATATCCTTATCCGAAACGGCATACTGTTCGAGATCCTTCCAGCCCTGTTCCATATCGTCTTCCGCATTTTCCACCGGCCGGCGGATTGCCGTTTCTCCTCCCGCAATAATTCCGATGACCAGATCAAAAGGCATACCATAGGTCGGCGGGATCTCGCTGGCATCCAACACCCCAAGCCGCCCGCTGGTCCCCGCCCCGATATAGAACAGCCGGCCCCCGGCCAATAACTTGTCCGTGATCGCCGCCACCAGCTGCTCCACCTGCGGGATGGCCTTTCCGACGGCTTCCGGAACCGTCTTGTCCTCCCGGTTGATATCCGTTAGGATCTCCCGGATGCTCATTTTCTCGAGGTCATGATACCGGCTTTCTTCTTCAGTTACCTTTTCCAAATCCATACGTTTATTTTGACACGGCCTTTTGATGAAACCTGATCAGTCCGTCCATCGGTTTTTGCAGAATATTGCCCAGATCGAACTCATAGCTTCTGCACAGTTCCCGGATCACATCCCTGAACCCATATGCGACACCCCCCACAAAATGAATAGGCAATTTCCAGCTTTCCCGGTACTTACACAAATGCTGAAAGAAAAAATCATTCAGCCCATCCTCAATGATATTCTCGATCATATAATGCCCCCGGTTCTCCATCAGGAAGAGGGTAAACGAAGCGAGATAACGGTTGGGCAAAGGCTTTTTGTACACATTTTCCAGTATCTCCTGTCTGTTAGTAACATATTTGGCGTCGAACTTGTACCTCAGCTCCTCGTCAAAAGTATTATAAAGATAGTATTGTAACACTTTTTTGCCCAGGTAGGCGCCGCTTCCTTCATCCCCCAGGACATAGCCAAGCCCGGGACTGTTCTTCGCCATCTTTTTTCCATCAAAATAACAGCAAAAACTACCTGTGCCCAGGTTACACACCATTCCCCTGGAAGATCCGCACAGCGCTATTGCTGCCCCCATAAGATCATGGGTCACATGTACCTTGGCTCCCGGAAAAGTCTGACGGATAGCTTTTTGGACAATCCGCCGGTTGTCAATACTTATACAACCCGTGCCATAAAAATAAACCACATCCACCGGCGCCTTCCCCAATGCCGGCAACAATTCCTCTTCCAACACACGGCCGATGCCGTCAACATCCAGGAAATATGGGCTGA
>DATMLR010000547.1:0-5905 GCA_035570015.1 Puia sp. | reverse complement strand
ATTCCCTGGTCGCCTCTTTCTCAAAGACCAATCCCGATATAACCATCAAGGTGGTATACGGATCTTCCGGCAACTTCTTCCAGCAGATCGGCAACGGCGCCCCTTTCGACCTCTTCTTCTCCGCCGATATCGACTACCCCAGACAGTTGGCGGCAAAGCACCTGACCCTTTCGGAAACGCATCTTTACGGTACCGGTCAGCTCGTCCTTTGGAGCAAAGCTATCGACCCCGCCGTCGACAAAATGAATACCCTGCTCAACCCGGCCATATCAAAGATCGCCATCGCCAACCCGGCCCACGCCCCATATGGCCGGCGCGCAGAAGAGGCACTGCGCCACTACCAGCTTTACGATCAAATCAAAGACAAGCTGGTCATGGGTGAGAATATTGCCCAAACGGCCCAATATGCCCAGAGTGGGGCCGCCGATATCGGGATCATCGCGCTCTCTCTCGCCCTTTCGCCCGCCATGCAGCAGCCGGGAGGCAAATATTGGCTCATCCCCGCGGATTCTCATCGACCCCTCGAACAGGGTTTCGTACTGTTGCCCCACGCAAAAGACAATAAAGGCGCTCTTCAGTTCATGAATTTTATTACCACTCCGGAAGCCAGGGCCATTTTAAAATCCTTCGGCTTCAACCAGCCATGATCGACTGGCAACCCCTGTGGCTCAGCTTCCGCCTCGCGGGGATCACAACGCTGCTGCTCTTCTTTATCGCCGTGCCCCTCAGCTATTGGCTGGCGTATAGCCGGCAACGTTGGAAGGTCGCCGTCCAAGCCATTGTCAGCCTTCCCATGGTCCTGCCCCCCACCGTTCTCGGCTTCTACTTGCTCCTGGCCTTCAGCCCCTCTCATGCTTTCGGCCGCTTTCTCGATCACTACCTGGATACCCGCCTAGTCTTCACCTTCCCCGGCCTCGTGGTCGCGTCGTTGATCTATTCCCTGCCATTTATGACGGGTCCAATTATTGCCGGCTTCAGCAGCCTCTCGCCCAACCTCAGGGCCGCGTCCCGCACGCTCGGCAAATCCGACCGCACCACACTGATCCGCATCCTGCTCCCCAATATCCGACCCTCACTGATCACCGGCGCAGTATTATGCTTTGCCCACACCATCGGCGAATTCGGCGTCGTCATGATGATCGGCGGCAGCATCCCCGGCCAAACCCGGGTTGCCTCCGTAGCCATCTACGATGAAGTGCAATCTATCAACTATTCGCTGGCCAATCATTATGCTATCGCATTGCTCGCTTTCTCCTTTGCTATCCTGTTGCTCGTATATCTCGTAAATCATCATTTCAATCACGCCTCAACACTCCCTTAATCGTGCCCCACCCGCCTACCTCCTCCTTCCGGGCAACCAAAATGCTCCACACCGCCCAGGGGCTCCGGGCCCTGGACCTGGGCTTTCAATGGCGGCAGGGGCGCCTGCTGGCCATATACGGCCCCTCCGGGGCCGGCAAAACTACCCTTCTCCGGATCCTGGCCGGTCTGACCGCCGCCGATTCCGGCTTCATCGAAGTGGAAGGCGAAACCTGGCTTGATAGCGACCGCCGCATTAACCTTCCTACCCGGCGCCGCTCCATCGGTTTCGTTTTCCAGGACTTTGCCCTCTTCCCGAATCTCACCGTCCGGCAACAGTTGGAATTCGCACTGCCTGACCCTAAAAACAAGGCCATCGTCACCGAATTACTGTCCCTGATGGAGCTCGAAGAGTTTCACAATCTCAGACCCGCGCTCCTTTCCGGCGGCCAGCAACAACGCGTAGCGCTCGCCCGCGCCATCGCCAGAAGACCAAGACTCCTCCTCCTCGACGAACCCCTCTCCGCCCTCGACGACGAGATGCGCAATAAATTACAGGATTATATTCTGACGGCCCACCGCCATTATCAATTGACAACCTTCCTGGTCAGCCACCACCTGCCGGAAGTCCTTCGTCTCGCCGACGAAGCGATTGTACTGGAGAACGGTAAGATCACCGCGCAGGGCGACCCCGCCGACCTCTTCGCAGGCCGGACGATAACCATTACCATCACAAAAAATACCTAATTTGAACCCATGAATCCTTCCACCACCGCGCCTGCCCTCTCCATCTGGGAAACGGAAAGCTTCTTCGCACCCGCCGACATCATCATTGCCGGCAGTGGCCTCGTAGGCCTGTGGAGCGCCTACTACCTTAAGAAAAAACACCCGTCCCTTCGCATCATCATCGTCGAACGCGGCATCATTCCCGCCGGCGCCAGCACCCGCAACGCCGGCTTTGCCTGCTTCGGCAGCCTCACCGAACTGCTCGCCGACATTGATCATATGGGTGAAGAAAAAACGCTTGAATTGGTTTCCCTTCGCTTCAAAGGCCTGAAAAAAATCCGGAAGACCTTCCGCGACTCCGAGATCGGCTACGAACAGCTCGGCGGCTACGAATTGCTGGCCTCCGCCGGTAAATTCACCAACAGCAATGGCCTCCGCTCCGCTATCGACCAAATAAACAGGCGCCTCAAGAAGATTACTGGTCAACAGAAGACGTTCAGGCTCCAGAATGAAAAGCTCTCCGCCTTCGGCTTCGCCGGCATCCAATACCTCGTGGAAAGCAGAACCGAAGGCCAGCTGCACTCCGGCCTGCTCTGCCAGGCCCTGTTACGCCTCGTTCAGTCCCTTGGCGTTACCATTCTCAACAATTTCAATATCATCTCCTTTGAAAAAACGGGCGGCCATTTGCTGCTGCACAGCCAGCACTCCTTTCCACTGATCGCAAACCAATTGCTCGTCTGTACCAATGCCTTCGCGCGGCAGCTCCTCCCCCATCTGGACATTATTCCAGCCCGCGGCCAGGTCCTTGTCACCTCACCCATCGACGGCCTCCCGTTCAAGGGCACATTCCATTTTGACGAAGGCTTCTATTATTTTCGTAACCTGGGTGAGCGGGTACTGCTCGGCGGCGCCCGCAACTGCGCATTCGAAGAAGAGACAACAATGGATATGACACTCACCGATACCATCCAACAGGAACTGGAACGCTTTCTGCGCGAAGTGGTCCTGCCCGGCCGCCGCTATACCATCGACACGCGCTGGGCCGGTATCATGGGCATGGGCGGCGAAAAAATGCCCATCGTCCGGGCTGTCAATGATCACGTATTTTGCGCCGTTCGGATGCACGGCATGGGGGTAGCGCTGGCGCCCGTCATCGGTGAACAGGTCGCAGCGCTGCTGACCTAGATCTTCATTAATTTAGCCGACACTGCCTTCCCGCCTTCACTTACCCGGATAAAATACATCCCGGCGCTCCACGATGACACATCCAGCTGAAGTTGCATAGACGTGACCCGCATCGTCAACACCTGCCGGCCAACCTGATCATATACTTCCAGCAAGCCCCCGACACTCGAAGGATCAGCCAGGTTCACCGTTACCCCGCTCACTGCCGGATTGGGGAAGGTCGTTATCGAAATCGCCGGTTGATCTCCGCCCCACGTCGAATCCGCAAGCGCCACCGGTACATTGGAGGACAATAGCGGATACCGGAACCCGCCTTCCACAAACAAGGTCCGCATCCGGGCCCGTTGTCCATAGGTGAAAAGATGCATGCCGATATCGTTCGTAAAATCCATATAATCCTGGTACAGGTTACCGTAAGGGTCATTGCCGCAGGAAATGACGATCCCGCCGGGATCACCATAGTCAGGTCCTTCCTGAGGCGGCGTGTCGGCCACCTGATCATTTCCACAGCTGTCATCCCCCCAGGTATGGATCATGTTCAGCCAGTGCCCAACTTCGTGAACCGTTGTACGCCCCAGGTTAAAAGGCACGGTCGCGGTGCCGTTAGTACCAAATGCGGTATACAATACCACTACACCGTCCGTTGCCTTCGGGCCGCCGATAACACTGGAATAACCCAGGATACCCCCTGTCAGATTGCCAACCCAGACATTCAGATACCGGTCCCGGTCCCAGCCGTCGTCGCCGCCGCTGCTCGAGAACTTGATACCATCGTCAATGGTGAAAGCGGCAACATTCGTTTGCCGCCGCACAATCCCCGTCGTCGCCTGCCCATTCGTATCGAGTTCCGCCAGCCCAAACCGAAATCCACAATTGGCAGCCAGCGACCGGTAGTAGGAAGGGATCTCAGCGGTATCCCGATTTTTCTTCTGATAATCCGTATTCAGCACATCGATCTGCGACTGCACCTGCGCATCAGGGATATTTTCAGCAGAAGTTTGATAAACGATATGAACGACCACCGGGATCGTGATTACCGGAACGGTGGCATTATTATTTTCGGTGGTAGTAGTAGTTCCCGTTGATCCGCCGCCGGTAACGATCACCGGCCGGTTCCTCAATGTGTTGGCTGTAAAGGCCTCAATGGAAGCCGCGGTCTCCGCAAGCGCGGGATTGACCTGCAAGGCATGTCTGCGGTAGTCGGTTGACCGGCAAACGGGCTGTGAAAGGCATGGCAGGCAATCGATCAAAATACACAGTGCGCACAAAGCGTACTTCATAATTTAGTATTAAGGGGTAGTTCACCGGGTACGGACTGGCAGATCGATAAGAATTGGACTTAACGCAAAACGGATTGGACCGAATGCAGAGTAGTTATGCAAAGATTAGTCCACAGGGATTGGATGGGTATCAATAGGAACGGATCGTGGAAATCGGCTCGCTGGTGGACTTCGGGTTTGCCACCGGCAAACCCTCGTTCGCAACCTTCGCTTCGCTCGGTTGTTCCCGCAGAGAAGCAGAATAGGTAACCGGAATGTGAAGAGCCGGTATTCAGTCGTAAGCGACTGTAAAACAACAAAAAAAGACCGAAATATGCAAGCATTTAGCACAAATTTTAACGCCTCCGTTCTCCGCCGAAGGCGATTGAAGCCTATATTTGCCCCTCTATAAGCCTAATTATGAACAGAGCGATCTCGTTTCTGCTGATCCTCAGCCTGTTGGCGGCTTGCAATTCCAGTGACCGCAACAACACCCAAGCCATCGAATCCGCCGATAATACACCCCCCTCCATCGACTACTCCGTCATGAAAGTCATTCCCCATGACACTACCGCCTATACCGAAGGGCTGTTGTTTCACGATGGCCAGCTCTACGAAAGCACCGGCACTGACGCCGATATGCCCGAAAGCCGTCGATCCGAGTTTGGGACCGTCGATTCCATTACGGGCAAACTTCTACCCAAAGTGGAGATCGACCGGAAAAAATACTTTGGAGAGGGAATTGCCTTTCTCAACGGTAAAGTTTATCAGTTGACCTACAAGACAAAAGTGGGCTTTATCTACGACGCCACCACTTTCAAAAAACTCGGGGAATTCACCTTCCCCTCCCGCGAAGGCTGGGGCATGACTACCAACGGAGCAAACCTCATCATGAGCGATGGCACCAGCAATATCACCTATCTCAACCCGAATACCTTTCAGGTCGTCAAGACCCTCACGGTGAACGACAACAACGGTCCGGTAAGCAACGTCAACGAGCTTGAGCTGATCCACGGCTATCTCTATGCCAACCAATGGCAAACGGACTATATTCTCAAGATCGATACCGCCTCCGGCAAAGTCGTCGGCAGGCTCGACCTGGGACCCATCGCCGCCGAAGCCCGCAACAAATTCTCCGGCTCCGAAGTACTTAACGGGATCGCCTTTAACCCCGCATCGGGCCTCATCTACGTCACTGGTAAACTTTGGCCAAACATCTACGAGCTGAAAGTCGGCCTGTAACCGTACAGTCCCTGTATCGAAACCGTACATAACCGTCGGAACCTCGTACATAATTGAATAGCTGATAATCGCTTATGCGCTGGCATGTTTTATGTTCCCCCCGGACCGCACAACCATCACTTCATGCTCAGCAACTATCTGAAAACGGCCAGCCGTAGCATCCGGAAACAGAAAGGTTTCTTCGCCCTCAATTT
>DATMLR010000546.1:0-2358 GCA_035570015.1 Puia sp. | reverse complement strand
AAAGACGGGTTCCGACCGGAAATGCCAAAGCAGCATACCGCAGGCGATATTCCAGAGCACGCCCCAACATATCTTAAAGATGCGGCTTGCCTTCAGCCGATCAAAGGCATTTTTGACCTTGATGGACCGGACCTCTTCCAGCAGCTGCGCATTCAGCCGCAGTGATTCCTGTAATTTCACATCGTAAGCTTTCCAAATCTGTTGAAATTCATCGGCACTCATAATAAAGAGTTGTTTAACGTCAGTAAATATTGTTTCAGGCGGCCCTTGATCCGGCTCAGCTTCGTCGCCACATTCGTCTCCGTAATCCCCAGGATCTCCGCGATCTCGCGGTAGGGCCGTTCTTCGAGGTAGAGGATCATCAGCGCTTTGTCCAGCTCGTTCTGCCCGCTGATGAACTGCTGGAGCAGGCCGATCTTTTCATCGGTATCCGGCTCCGGCTGGTGGTCCGCCAGTTCCATCAAATGGAGTTCCCCGCCAAAGGCTATGCGCAGTCCCGACCGCTGCTGCCGGCGGTAATAAGAAATGGCGACGTTCAATGCTATCCGGTACATCCAGGTTGAAAATTTACGGTTGGAATCGAAGCCCCTGGCCGACTTCCACAGCTGGTAGATGATCTCCTGCATCAGGTCCTCCCGGTCGTCGCGATTGCGACAATAGGAGTTGCTGATTTTGAAGAGGATACCTTTATTATCCCGGATCAGTTGCAGAAATTCGGCGTCATTCATGCTAAATGATTCGCGGGAAGGTCCGGAAAATCACATAAATTGAAATAAATTTTCCATTCCCATGGACCGCCTCGGGTTCCTGTTGTTAACCGTCGCTCTGCAAGGGTCCGCTGCGTTTCCGGTTTTTGCCCAGTCGCCGGCCAGAACCGCCCCCTCCCTCGCCTATACCCTGAGCATCGACACGGCCGATCTTTCCGGCTATTCAGTATCGATCCGGGTCTACCATGCGCCACACCGGTTCCACCTGGCGATGGCCACGCACCATGAGTATGATGACCGACAATCCTCCGCCCTTTGGTTCAGTGAGGGAGTAACGATGTTGTATGCCGACCTGATCTGCCGCAGGCTCGGTCTGCACGTCGAAGATTCCACCCGCATCGCGCACCTGACTTCACTCATTACCCGCTACTACACGGACACCGGCAATGCAGTCCTCGCACCCTCCAGGGTAAGCCTGGCTTCCACTATTCAACCGGGTCCTTTGGGGGACTATTCGGCCAGCACTCATCTTCAAGGCGAACTGCTCGGCGCTTGTCTCGATATACTGATCCGGGATGCAACGAAAGGTCGCCAATCTCTTGATGGTGTCATGCGGGAGATGTACCGACGTTTTGGCGGGCACAGGCCCTTCGGGGATAGCGATATTGAAGCAGCAGTTACGACCGTCTGCGGATGCACCACGGCACATGCGTTCTTCCGGGATTTTCTCTATGACGGCAAACCGATCGACTTTATCCCATGGCTGGACCGTCTCGGCCTCAGTATGCGACACGATCAGCCTGCTGCCGCCGACCCTAATGGTCGCCCATTGCCCGACACCCGGATTTATTCCTGGATCAGGCGCGACGATACCAGTGTGCGGATCGGGATCACCCATCCCAACGGTTGTTGGGCGCTGGCGGGTCTTCATACCGGGGATATCCTTGTCCGCATGAATGGCAGGCCGATACATACCCGGCAGGATTTCCAGGCGGTGGTTGGCGCAATTCAAATTGGAGATGAAATCAAAGTAGATGTGAAAAAGGAGGCATCCCCGGCCACTTCTCATACCGTTTATATCACCGGCTATACGATCCCGTTAATCCATATTAGTCAAAACCCAGCGGCCGCTCCTGCACAACAGCGACTGCTGCAACAGTGGCTGGATACTTCCCGATGACGGAGGTCCCGGTGGATTCGCATGAATGTCACGGGCCTCCCCTGGTTATTCCGACCTCAGACTCCGGACCGGGCTCGCCGCCGCCGCACGGATCGCCTGCACGCACACCGTCAACAGCGCAATCCCCAACGCCGCCACGCCGGCCGCGCCGAACACCCACCAGTGGATCGCCGTCCGGTAGTCATAGTCCCGCAACCAGTCGTTCATGAACCACCAACCGAGCGGGAAGGCCACCAGACAGGAGAAGAGCACCCATTTCACAAAATCGCGTGAAAGCAACGCCACCAGCCCCTGCGTCGACGCCCCGAGCACTTTGCGGATGCCGATCTCCTTGGCGCGCCGGGACGAGCTATACGCCGCCAGCCCGAACAACCCCAGACAGGAGATGAAGATCGCCAGCGCCGTGAAGATCCCCCCCAGCCGCCCCGTCAGCGTCTCGGTCTTGAACATTTCAGCCACCTGCTCGTCCAT
>DATMLR010000545.1:0-6196 GCA_035570015.1 Puia sp. | reverse complement strand
CAAGCCGTTTCTTTTTGAATAGCATGGGCATAGGCGATCACTATTGGGCCGGGGCCTTCTCGATCCGGACGCCGATGTTCAGGACATGCTTCAGGGGGTCTTCCCGCATGATCTGTTCCAGGGAGAACGAGTAGGTGCCCGGAAGGTTGAATTTGGTCAGGTGCTGGATCTCGATCTGGTGCTCATAGATATCGTCCATACCGCTGCCGGTCCAGCCTTTCTGATTGTCTGCCAGGGAGAGGTCGTAGCGCTCGCTGCGAATTGCGCTGTCGCCCGGCTGGCGAACGCTGCCCCTGATCCAGATATTATTATAGTTATAGGCGTCGGTATGGCGCAGAACGAGGTAGATATTATAGCGGTTGGCGGTATCTTCCCGGCTGATATCAAAGTTGAAGGTGGGGTGATAGCCGCTTTGCCACTCTTGGCCGGGAAGGGCAACATCTTTCTCGAAGACATCGGAGGGGAGGGAGCAGGAGGTCCACGGAAGACAAGCGGGGGTGATCAGAAGCGGGACGATCAGGCGACGAATGATCCGAAAACGAATGCTATTTTTCAAGGAATCGAAATTTATATAAAGGTAGCAAGTTATAACACATTCAGAACCTGTTCTTTTGCTTTTTCCAGCTCATCCTTCATCAGCACGACGCATTGCTGGATCGTGGAATCATAAGCCTTTGAACCCGTGGTATTGATCTCGCGGCCGATCTCCTGAAGGATAAAGGAGAGTTTTTTTCCTTTACTGTCTTCCGGTTCCTGGAGAAGGGCCATGAAATAGTCGCAGTGGTTTTTTAGGCGGACCTGTTCTTCGCTTATATCTATTTTTTCGATGTAGTAGATCAGCTCCTGTTCAAGCCGGTTGGGGTCGTAGTTGTCTTTTCCAACCTGGTCTTCCAGCAATTTCTTCAGTCCTTCGCGGATCTTGGTTTGACGCAGCGGTTCGAGCCGGACGACTTCTTCCTGGTGGCGAAGGATATTTTGGATTCGTAGCTGCAGGTCTTCTTCGAGGGAGACGCCTTCATTCAGTCGGTGCGCGTTGAGGTCGTCGATCGCAGCGAGAATGACCTTTTCGAATTGCTGCCATTCCTGGTCGGTGAGGGTATCGCCGGTGGGGGTTATAACTTCGGGAAGTTTGAGGAGGGTGCTCAGGATATTGGAGGGGTCGAGTTTGAGCTCTTCAGAGAGCCCCGCCAGCGCGAAGTAGTAAGCTTTGGCCAGATCGGTATTGATGGTGACCGGTTTTGCGTTACCGGTTTGCTTGAGACTGATGGTGCAGTCGAGTGAGCCCCGGCCCAACTTTTCGGATAAAATCTTCCGGATGGAGAATTCAAAGGGTTTCAGAAAGCCGGGTAGTTTCAACTGCAACTCGAATTGCTTGCCATTCAGCGATTTGACGTCAACGAGAAATGTTTTGTCGCCTACTGACTGTTCCGCACGACCAAAACCGGTCATCGATTTGAGCATAGTGTCTTGTTTATGATAAATTAGTATGGCAAGGTAATGTCTTCCATCCGGATTTCCCGCATTTCGCCGGGTTGCAGCCCTTCGATGGTGACCCCTCCTATCCGATAACGGATGAGTCTCAGTGTTGGAAACCCAGTCCGGGCGGTCATTTTGCGAACCTGATGGTTCTTGCCTTCTTTGAGGATCAGACTTATCCAGCATGTAGGGATATGTGCGCGATAACGGATGGGAGGGTTCCTGTCCGGGACGGTAGGCGCGATCAGTTTGGCTTTGGCGGGGCGGGTTGTATACGCCTTTCCATCGATATTGATCGTTACACCCGTTTCCAATTGGCGGAGCGCGTCAGGGCTGATCGCACCTTCGACCTGGACCCAATACTCCCGCTCGTGTGCGAAGGCCGGGTCGAGCAGCCGGTGGTTCAATCGCCGGTCATTGGTTAGGATAAGCAGGCCTTCACTGTCGAAATCCAGCCGGCCGATAGGATAGACATCGGCAGGAAGGGGGAAGAAATCCTTCAAAGTTGCCTTACCTTCCAGTGGAGAAAATTGCGAGAGCACCTGAAAGGGTTTGTATACGATGTAGTACTGATGCACGTTCCAGCGATTTGTTAATGTCTTTATACAAACGAAAAGCCCGGTGAAAACACCGGGCTTCAATATATGGATGGGTTAGTAAGTACCGGGAAACAAAATTTCCCTACACAATATTAAAAATAATTTTCGCTATCTGAAAAAATTTTCTAATAAATTTTATTCACATTTTTTTTGGGACCTGTGGACAAGGACAACGATCGGAGGCATCTTCGGGCTAACTTCGCGCTTAAATCTTCGATATGCAATTTCCTTCTCCCGTTTCTGTTCAGTGGTTGGCCGGGTTCCTGGGGGCTGAGCTGATCGGCAACTTAAATGGTCAGGCAACCGGTATCAACGAGATCCATAAAGTCGAAAAAGGCGATCTGGTATTCGTCGATCATCCGAAATATTATGAATCCTGTATCCGGTCCGAAGCGAGTTTCATCATCATTAACAAAGTGGTGGAAATCCCGCCCGGCAAGGCTTTGCTGGTAGTGGACCAACCTTTTGACGCTTATCTGAAGATCGTTCGCCATTTCCGCCCGTTTGAGCCGGCAGCCGGGATGATCAGCCCTTCTGCCGTTATCGGCGAGGGCACGTATATTTATCCCAATGCGTATATCGGGCATCACGTGACAATCGGCAAGAGCTGTATGATCCATCCCAATGTGACGATCCTGGACCATTGTGCGATTGGCGATCACGTCATCATCCAGGCGGGTACGGTTATCGGGTCCGATGCCTTCTATTACAACGGGAAGAAGGACCGGGAGGTCTGGTATAGGAAAATGGAAAGCTGCGGTCGGGTCGTGATCGGGGACTATGTTGAGATCGGCGCCGGCTGTACCATCGACAGGGGGGTGACCCATGATACCGTGATCGGCGCCGGCAGCAAGCTGGACAATCTCATCCATATCGGGCATGATACCGTAACCGGTCGAAATTGTCTGTTTGCCGGCCAGGTCGGCATCGCCGGTGCGGTGGAGATTGGGAACGGCGTGATCCTTTGGGGTCAGGTCGGTGTCAGCAAGACCCTTAAGATCGGAGACAATGCAGTGGTCTATGCACAGAGCGGGATACCGGCTTCGCTGGAAGGTGGAAAGGTCTATTTTGGCTCTCCGGCAGAAGAGGCAAAGATAAAAATGAAGGAACTGGTTTGGATTAAGCGCATCCCAGAACTTTGGAATATGTGCAAAAGATTCGCTGAGAAAAAATAGCGATGAACTTCGCCTTCGCCACCGGCGAAGGCTCGTCAG
Organism: Puia sp.; assembly: GCA_035570015.1. GTDB lineage: Bacteria > Bacteroidota > Bacteroidia > Chitinophagales > Chitinophagaceae > Puia. The sequence goes on along the minus strand of DATMLR010000545.1, from coordinate 2,907 downwards.
AGCTTCGGCCTTGCCACTGGCAAGGCCTTGCTCGCAGGCTTGCGCCTGCCTTCGCTTCGCTCGGTTGTCCGCAAAGCGCTAAAGTCTGACCTGTCGGTCAGGGGGTCATGGGTTAGGCAAATAGTCCAGCGGCAGCAGCTCTGCCACTTTCTTCCATGCCCAATAGCCCATATTGATGACATCTGACTGCTCGTAGAAATAGCCGTTCTCCTCAATGACGAACCCACCCACGATGTCCATTGCAGAGATCTGGACCGGTGTATTGCCGGCGAACTTATGTTCCTGAAGGTATTTTTTGTCCGGCAACTGGTTCTTATAGCTTACGCGGAGCCTTCCCTGGATGTTGATCTCCACGTCGCCGCTGTCGATCGAATAGTATTTGGGATCATAGGGATTGGCGATCCGTTTCATGGTATTATTATCGCTGCTGTCCACCGTCTCCAGAACAAATCCTTCGTCGTCGAGCGTACTGTCATACCAACTCCGGATAAAGTGAAGTCTGGACCCTGCATAGGAGTAAAGGCGGTTCTGTTTCCATACGTCCTGCTGTTCCGGGGTGCCCTGCATTTCTTCAAACAGGGGATAGCCGGTATAGGTGCCGACATTCGTGTTGTATTCATAGACGAAGGAGTCCAACTGGTACCTGATCTTATAGCCCAGCGCATTGTTGTCGATGAGCAGGTCTGCCGTCGCCTTGATGCGAAGCTTGTTCCTTTTCTTATAGAAATAGAATTTCAGCGCATCCCTGTTTTCGAGGACGCATTGGGCCGCGTTGGGGGTGGTGCCGATGAAGTTATCCAGGAAGAACTGGCCATATTTTTCCCAGCCGTCGGCTACTTCGGCGCTGCCGGTGACGACGGCCTGTTCCAGGCTTTTATCCTGCGGTTTCAGGATGATCTGCAGCGTGTCGGTTTCTTTATGGTCTTTGCCGATCCGCAGGGATTCGGTCTGATAGCCGGTAAAAGAGATAATAAGATCATAGCCGCCGTTGGCCAGCCGGAGGTGGAAACTGCCGTCATTTTTGGACAACGTCCCAATAGTGGTGTTTTGACAGAAGACGGATGCACCACCAAGGGGTTGGCCGGTGGAATCGACGACCCTTCCATCTACGGAAAAGGTCTTGGCCTGGGAAAAGACGGATAGTGAAAGGAGGAGCGATAGGGACGATAGTAAAAAGGGCCGCATCATGGATATCGTTTTGATCTGTTAAGTTAGCCAACAACCGTCGAATTTCGAAGGATTTTACGGTGAATCGCGGACGAATCGCGGTGAATTTTCAGGCCTGCGCAGTGCGCAGATAGTGCTGACAGGCTGTGCGGATCGTTTCTTCCAGCGGCGTGAAGCGGAAATCGGGCAACAGCCGAAGGAATTTGCCGCTGCTGAAGCACGTCGAACTGGCAGCGACCCGCGCGCTCTCGCGGGTAAGCAGCGTCCTGCGGCCGGTGAAGAGCGATTTGACTTTCTCCGCGCGCCAGGCGATCCCGGCCAGGAGGGGGGTGGCTTCGCGGGTAGGCGGTTTTTTCCCGAATTCCTTCGCCATGGTCTCGAAGAGGTGGCGCCACGACCAGTTATCGCCATTGAGGATGTAGCGTTCGCCATGGATATCGGTTTGGAGAAGCCGGACGATCGCCCGGGCAGTGTCCTGCACGTCAACGAAACCGTTGATGCCTTCCGTATACCATGGGAATTCGTTATAAACGCTGCGGAAGATCGCACAGCTGGTATTGTTCCAGTCGCCATATCCGAGGATGGTGCTGGGATTGACGATGACGGCGGGCAGACCCTCCCCCATTCCGCGCCAGACTTCCATTTCGCCATGGAACTTACTGATCGCATAATTCGTATTGTACGGGCTTTTCTCCCAGCTCTTCTCTTCGGTCACCTCTTCGCTGCTCGCGGTCCTGCCGAGGGCTGCCACGGAGCTGACATAAAGGAAGCGCCGGATGTTGCGTTCCAGCGCGGCATTCACGACATTGGCCGTCCCTTCGATATTGGTGCTCCACAGTTCGCGGCGTTCCTGCGCGGAGAAGGAGATTTTGGCGGCGGCGTGAATGACGGCGTCCATGCCGGCCATCGCATCTTCCAGACCCAGGGGATCACGGACGTCGCAATGAAGCCATTCCACTTGTTCCCCGATCGAAGCCGGCAGCGAGAAAGGGATGGCCCCCTGGCGGTGGATCGCGCGCACGGCATAGCCGCTTCTCACCAACTCGCCGATGATATATGTGCCAAGGAAACCGGTGCCACCGGTAACCAGGACCTTCGCCCCCGGCTCAATGGCGGCTGCTGTTGCGTCGTCGATGCTGTTCACTGTCGGATGGAGGTTACTCATACCGGTAATATCCTTTACCTGTCTTTCGGCCCAGGCTGCCTTCTTCCACCTTGAGGCGCTGGATGGGAGAGGGCTTCAGTCTGTCCGGCCGGCCCAGGGCCTCATATACGGATTTGCTGACGGCGTAGTTGATATCGTTCCCGATCAGATCCATCAGGCGGAAGGGGCCCATCTTGAAGCCGGTGGCTTCCATCAGGGTGTCGATCGTTTCGATATCGGCCACCCCTTCTTCCAACAGACGGAGCGCTTCGAGATAATAGGGTCTTGCGACGCGGTTGACGATGAAGCCGGGAGAATCGGAACAGCAGACGGGGTTTTTTCCCATCCTTCCCGCAAGGCGGGTGATCTTGTCGATGGTCTCATCGGAGGTATACTTCGTCCGGACGACCTCCACCAGCTTCATAAGCGGGGCAGGATTGAAGAAGTGCATACCCGCAAATCGCCCGGGCGCGGGGATCTTTTCAGCCAGCGCATTCAGTGAAAGCGATGAAGTATTGGACGCGAGTATCGTATCGGGCCGGTTGATAGCGGCAAGATGGAGGAACAGGTCCAGCTTGATATCGGGTCGCTCAACA
>DATMLR010000544.1:0-3804 GCA_035570015.1 Puia sp. | reverse complement strand
GAGCAGGATGCCCAGCATCCCGCCGAAGATCGAAAGGATAAAAATGACCGCATAGTTGAAAAAACTTCCGGATTCGACGCTTGACAGGAACAGAAACCCCGGTAGGGTGAAGACAACGCCGGCCGCGATGCTTTCACTGGCGCTGCCGGTCGTCTGGATGATATTGTTCTCGAGGATGGTGGTTTTGAACAGCCGCCGGCCGAGCGCGATCGCCAGAACGGCGATAGGGATGGAGGCGGAGACGGTGATCCCCGCCTTCAATGCCAGGTAAACGGTAGATGCGCCGAAGAGGATGCCGAAGATACTGCCGATCAGCAGCGCCTTGAAGGTAAACTCTTTCATCTGCGTCTCCGCGGGGACGAAAGGCTCGAATTTTTTGGAAGCCATTGGAGTGGTTTTGGTTATTATTTGTCGCCTTCGTTATTGTTCGCCTGCTTTGGTCCGCAGAATAGCATTGAGTGGCCGGATACGGCTGAAGATCAATAACCCGCCGATCACGGCGGCAACGAACCAGATCAGAAAGTAGATCCGCTTGTCCGGAAATTTACCCCAGGAACTGGTCATCAGCCCGGCCACTTTGCTGCCAAGCGACATGGTCAGAAAGAAGCCGCCCATCAGCAGCGATGTCAGACGCGCAGGCGCCAGCTTCGACACCAGCGACAGGCCCATGGGGCTCAGGAATATCTCTGCTAAGGTGATCACGAAGTACGTGCCCCACAGCCAGCCCGGAGAGACCTTGTATTGGTAAATAGAAGGCACGGAAATCACGGCAAAGAGCATGACGATGGAAGAAAGTCCCGCCAGGAAAAGGGCGATGCCGAATTTGCCCGCGGTAGTCGGCTCCTTTTTTTTCTTGCGCAGATACTGGAACCACGCTACCAGCAGGGGAGTCAGCGTCACGATGAAAAATGGGCCGATCGACTCGAAAAGCTCGGGGTTGACCAACTTGACGTTCTGACCCGGCTGCGGCCAGTCGGCCTTGGGAAGATTATTAAAATATGGGTCCGGGCCCATCACCTTACGCAGATGCCCGCTGTCGTCCTTGACTGGTTCCAGGTTACCGTCTACCTGGGTCACCGACCGGGGTGTAGTATTTACATATTGCAGCTGGCCCATGAAGTCGGCGCCTTTTTCTACGATGCGGGTAGATACTGTCCTGTCGGTATGTTGGTCAGCCCATAAGGAAAAGGCGGTGAAATTTTGATAATAGATGGCCCAAAAGATAATGGACACCATGAAAATGAACAACAGCGCCCCGATCCCCTTCTTATCCTCTCCCCGCGCTTTCATCCAAATCGACAGGAAAAACGCGATTACCGGGACGCAGGCAAAAACAAACGCGTCACTGGCCGGGCTACCCATGATCGTAGTATGGAAGAGGCTGCCGGGCAAATAGTAGCCGATAGCCGCCGCCACGAGGCCCGGCACGAAAACGTACCCGAGGATCTGCGACAAATTCATGTCTTCTTTATTCGGCTCCCGGCGGACGTCCCCAACGCGCACGTGCTTAAGATTGGACCCGAAATTGATCAGCCCGATGATCATCCCGATACCCGCTGCGCCGAAAGCATACCCCCAGCCGTACTTATTTCGGAGGTAAGCGGCGACGAAATTGCAGATCAGCGCACCGATATTGATGCCCATGTAGAAGATATTATAGGCATTGTCCTTAATAGGCTTCAGGTCTTCTCTATTATATATATTACCCAGCAGGGTGCTGATATTCGGCTTGAAAAAGCCGTTCCCGCAGATAATCAGCCCGAGAGAAACATACATGGCGGTGTCACCCGGCAGGATAAGGCCCAGGTAGCCGGCCGCCAGCAGGCTGCCGCCGATAAAGATGGATTTGATATAGCCCAGGTACCGGTCGGCGATCATCCCGCCGATGAAAAGCGGCAACCAGATCAGCGCGATGAAGCTGCCCGTGATATCGGCAGCCTTTTCCGGGGTAAATTGTTTACCGTTTTTCAGGTACAATAGTAGGATACCCGCCAGAAGATAATATGCGAACCGCTCCCACATTTCCGTCATGAAAAGTACGTAGAGACCTCTCGGATGCCGGGCCCTGGGGGCGGTGGATTGACTCATGCATTTGGGATTTTCGGGGATACCGCTTCCGGCGGTTCCTGGACCTAAAGTAAATTCTTTTTTACAATCTGCATCTTAAATTCGAATTTCGGGGCTGTATGAAAATCCTACTGCTTGGTTCAGGAGGCAGGGAACACGCCCTGGCGTGGAAACTGGCTCAAAGTCCGCTATGTTCGGCGCTCCATATCGCTCCCGGGAATGCCGGCACCGCTCAATGCGGAAAGAATATCGACCTTTCGCCGCTGGACTTTGACGGGCTCCGAAGACACTGTACGGCAGAGAACATCGATATGGTGGTCGTCGGACCCGAAGAGCCGCTGGTAAAAGGCGTAGTCGATTTTTTTGCAGCAGACCCTGCCTTGCGAAGCATCCCCGTGATCGGGCCTTCCGCCGCCGCCGCCAGGATGGAAGGGAGCAAGGCCTTCTCCAAGAAATTCATGGACCGGTATGGGGTCCCTACCGCCGCCTACCGGGAATTCGATCACGACAGTTTTGCGGAGGGGATCGGCTATTTGCAGCAGCATTCCCTGCCGATCGTGCTGAAAGCCGATGGCCTGGCTGCCGGGAAGGGGGTAGTCATCTGCCAGAACCCGGTCGAAGCCGTAGCCGAGTTCGAGCTGATGCTGCAGGGGAATAAATTCGGCGAGGCAGGCAATAAAGTGGTCGTGGAAGAATTCCTGACCGGGATCGAGCTTTCGGTCTTCGTGTTACTCGATGGCCGGGACTTCCTGATCCTGCCGGAGGCAAAAGACTACAAAAAGGTGTATGAAGGCGATAACGGGCCCAATACCGGCGGCATGGGAGCGGTCAGCCCGGTGCCATTCGCGGACGTTGGATTCATGGGCAAAGTGGTCGACCGGATCGTCATCCCGACGGTGAATGGCCTGAAGACGGAGGGAATCGACTACAGAGGATTCTTGTTCATCGGGGTCATCAAAGTAGGAGATGACCCTTATGTCATCGAATATAATTGCCGAATGGGTGATCCGGAGACCGAAGTGGTCATGCCGCGGCTGACGAATGACCTCCTGGAGCTATTCCTTGCCGTGAGCGGGCAAAAACTGCGGGAAATACGGATCCGGCAGGAGCCGCGCACAGCCTGTACCGTCGTGGCGGTCAGCGGAGGGTATCCCGGCCATTACGAAAAGGGACTGCCCATTACCGGACTTGACCAGCCGCTTTCGGCGAATAGCCTGATTTTCCATTCGGGAACGCGAATGGATAAGCAAGACATCGTCACGAATGGCGGCCGGGTACTCTGTGTCACCTCCTTTGCGGACACCGTTTATGAAGCCGTCGACCGGTCGCGGGATATCCTCGAGAAGATCTACTATGAGGGGATCTACTACCGGCGGGATATAGGTTTTGAATTTTTGTAAGCGGGCCCGGCCCGGGAGAAACGAACGATGTACTACCAAGATTACCTCCAGCTGGACAAGATACTGGGCGCGCAAGAGCCGGAAAGCGACAAGCAGGGGCAGCCGGCCCATGACGAGATGCTGTTTATCGTCATTCATCAGGCATATGAGCTTTGGTTCCGGCAACTGCTTTTCGAGACGGAATCGGTCATTTCCATCCTGGGTCGGCCAACGCTAAACGACAATTCGCCTGAGCTACAGACGATCGTTCACCGGCTGTCGCGCTGTGCCACCATCCTCAAGGTGCTGGTACACCAGGTCGACATCATGGAGACGATGACCCCGATGGACTTCCTGG
>DATMLR010000543.1:0-5653 GCA_035570015.1 Puia sp. | reverse complement strand
CTGGACGATATGCATCACCTCATGCGTCACGACATCGATATCCTCCGGATGATCTTTCAGCCATTTCGGATTATAACGGCATCGCCCGCTATCGGTCTCTGCAACACCGGTATAGCCCGGGTCGATAATAAACGTCACCTTGGTCAATGTGTGGGGGTTGAAGCGCCGCGCTTCCGCTGGGTAGACCGTAAAAAAGGTCTCGGTCATCCTTCGTAGGGTACCCGTATCGAATGAAGGATCATAATTGATGATCAGCAGCGTATACTTGCCCTTTCGAATGGTGGTTGTAATCGGATCGTTGGGAATGGCATTGGCTGCGGCCGGCTGCGATGTCATTATTGCGGCTATGGCCGCCAGGATCCATCTCGTCTTAATTCTCATGTTTAATCAGCGGATTACTTTTGTCTGTAGAAAATGAATAAGGATAGTCCGACGGATCGGTGCCCCTCGCTTTATTCGGCGCCGCCCCCATCGTCAACTTCAACTCCCCGCCGCGCATCATCGTCGAATGCGCAATCCAATTTTTATCCCACGGCTGCCCATTCAGCATCGCGGACCGAACATACAAATTCGTCGCACTATTCTCCGGAGCACTGATAACGAAGGTCTTCCCATTGGCCAAATTCAACGTCACTTTCCGGAACAACGGCGCACCGAGCGCATACTGATCCGTTGCCGGACAAACCGAATAAAACCCCAGCGCCGAAAAGACATACCAGGCCGACGTCTGCCCATTGTCCTCATCCCCGCAATACCCATCCGGCGTCGCCTTATACATTTTATTCATCGTCTCCCGCACCCAATACTGCCCCTTCCATGGCTCACCCGCATAATCATACAGGTACAGCATGTGCTGAATCGGCTGATTTCCATGGGCGTATTGTCCCATCCCCGCGATCTGCATCTCACGGATCTCATGGATCACTTCGCCATAATAACTGTCATCAAAGGTCGGCGGCATCACGAAAATTGAATCCAGCATCGCCACAAACTCCTTCCTCCCACCCATCAGCCCGATCAAACCCTGAATGTCATGGAATACCCCCCAGGTATAATGCCAGCTATTCCCTTCCGTAAACGCATCACCCCATTTGAAAGGATTGAAGGGCGACTGCCAGCTTCCGTCCTGGTTTTTTCCCCGCATCAGCTTATGTGAAGGATCGAACAGGTTTTTATAATTCATGGCCCTCGAAGCATAAATCTTCAGCTCGTCCGCCGGACGTCCGAGCGCCTTACCAAGCTGGTAGATACAGAAGTCATCGTATGCATATTCCAGCGTTCTCGCCGCATTTTCATTGAGCTTCACATCATACGGCACATAACCCAGCTTGTTGTAGTATTCGACGCCATCCCGACCCACTACCGGTATCGGGCCCTCATGGTTCGCATCCTTCAGCAGCGCCGAATCCAGTACGTTGATATCATACCCGTGAACCCCTTTCAGCCAGGCATCCGCCACCACAGACGCAGAATTGTTCCCCACCATCACACTTCGATATCCCGGACTGGACCACTCGGGCAACCAGCCGCCTTCTTTATAGTCGTTCACCAATCCTTCCTGCATTTTCGTATTTACATCCGGATACACCAGGTTCAGAAAAGGATACAAGGCACGAAACGTATCCCAGAACCCCGTGCCACCAAACATATACCCCGGCTCTACCTGCCCGTTATAGGGACTGTAGTGGATGATCCGCCCGGCGGCATCCCGCTCATATAAGGCCAGCGGAAAGAACAGCATTCGATAAAGACAGGAATAGAACGTTCTAACCTGATCGATCGTTCCGCCCTCTACCGCGACCCGGCCAAGCGTTTTGTTCCAGATCGCCCGGTCCTTTCGCACTAGGGCCTCGAAGTCATCCCCACCGATCTCCTTCAGGTTCTGTTCCGCCTGATCAATACTGATAAAAGAGGATGCCACCCGCGCATTTACCACGTCGCCCCGCCGTAACCCGGTAAAGCCAGCGACGGCGCCGACATGTTTATTCGTCAGCTCCGCAGAATCCGATAACCCGTCATCCTTCCAGGTCCGGATGCTGTTGAACGGCCGGTCGAAGACAATAACGAAGTAATTTCTGAAATTCTTTGGGACTCCGCCGCTATTACGCGTCGAATAACCGACGATCTTATTCTCGGCAGGGATCACCTTGATATATGACCCGTGGTTATAGGCGTCTACCACCACAAAGGCGCTGTCCGTCTTCGGGAACGTAAAGCGGAACCGCGCGGCCCTCTCCGTGGGGACAATCTCCGTCGTCAGGTCGTAATCGGCCAGATAGACACTATAATAATAAGGCTTCACGGTCTCCGCTTTATGCGAGAACCACGACGCCCGGCCGTCCTCGCTTAAATGCAGCCCTGTCTCCGGCATAATACTGAACTCACCGTAGTCATTCATCCAGGGCGAAGGCTGATGGGTTTGTTTGAATCCCCTGATCTTATCCGCCGTGTATGTGTATTGCCAGCCGTCGCCCATTTTCCCGGTTTGCGGCGTCCAGAAATTCATCCCCCAGGGTAAGGCAATGGAGGGATAAGTGTTGCCGTTCGACAATTCAGGTGTTGACTCCGTTCCCATGAGCGGATTGACATAATCTACGGGATCGGTTACCTTGTCGACCCACTGCGCCCGCGTCCCGCTTGCTGCAAGCAATAACGCGCTAAACAACAATGAAATTTTTAGCATGACGGTAGTAGAAATTTTGAGGCCGTAAGCTACGCCATTTTCTCCAGCCGCCGGATACGCGAGACATTGGCTTCAAGCCCGGACCGTATGAGCCACGTGCGCAATCCATCTCCGTATCCTGCCCCGAATGCAAAACTGTCCTGCCGGAGATCACCAAACTTCACCAGCCCCCAATTCAATCCTCGAAAGACTAAATCAATGCAAAAGAATAACCATAGGGACAGCAAAACGGGCGACAACATCGCTACCAACAAAAGACCTCCTATCCTGGTCTGCTGAAACCCGCGCCGGATCAGGCGGCAACTGAACCGAAACCCAAGCGCAAGCACGCCCGAACATCGAAACGCTGCCTCCAGTATCCGATCTCCATCACGCAAATGGCCGAACTCATGAGCGAGAATACCTCGCAGTTCGTCGTCCGAAGCCAATGCTAAGGTACCGCTACTGATCACGATTGTTCGAAGCCCGAAAGATCTATCCCGTTTTTCCGCAGCGCTCAGAATAAAAAATCGTACCTCCTTCCCCTTCCAAATCTCATGTGTCAATCCCGATAACCTTTCTTCCTCGGACCTTATCGGCTTCCTGCACCCCTGCCCAACAAGCAAACCCATCAACTCCAGCAGAACAACACCCCCAAAACACATTCCAAACCACCCCACCACCATCACCCATCGCATCCAATTGGCCATTTTCACGCCGAACAACACCAATAATACAATCACGATCATGATTGTCACCAATACGTACCCGATAACAAGCAGGATATGCACCCAACGACACACTCCCAGCCACCTCGCATTACCCATAGAATAAAAGTTTTAAAGGACTGCTAAACTAATAGCAATTTTCAAATCGCGACCCGTCAAAAAACGCTTAGGTCAACATCCGTATCACCCTCTGGAGCGACAGCCCCCGGGCGATCCCAAATTGACCGTTCCTTCCATTTTTGGGAAATCGTCTCGGACTCAAGCAACTGAAAACCAAGACAATATACCCGGCATACCGCTTGCCTTTTAGGAGCAAACAGGTTAAAAAATGAAACGCCTTTATACCAAGCTCACCGGTGAAACTTTCGAAGAAACGGAATCCTCCACCTCCCTGACCCGGCTCCTGGCAGCATTCCTCAGCGGTGTACTCTGCTGCATGCTCATCCAGTGGATGCTATTTTAAAAAATACGCAGCCTATCCACTGAGCGATTAAATTTGCCGGTATGAATAGGCCATTATCTTTCCTGCTGACCGCTTGTTTTCTCGTCCTGTCCTCGAGCCTCCTCCTCTCCTCGACCCTGCGGTCGCAAAGCCAATCTACAACCATCGACCCCGAACATCGTTACGACCACCCGACCCTGACCATCGGTTCACAAGCCCCCGACTTCAGCTTAAAAGGCATCGACGGTAAAGCCTATACACTACGGGATTTCAAAGACGCCAAAATCCTTGTAGTCGTCTTCATGTGCAATCACTGCCCCACCTCCCAGGCCTACGAAAAGCGGCTCATTCAACTGACCAGCGACTACGCAGCCAAAGGCGTCCGCGTCGTTGCCATCAGCCCCAACGCACCGCAGGCACTGCGCATCGACGAACTGGGGTATAGCGACGTCGGCGACTCATTCGACGAAATGAAGAAACGTGCAAAAGACGTGGGGTTTAACTTCCCCTATCTCTACGACGGTGAGACCGAGACCGCTTCGAGACAGTACGGTCCCATCTCCACGCCCCACATCTTTATCTTCGACGTGGAACGCAAACTTCGCTACAACGGCCGCATCGATGACACCGAGAACCCGCTCAAGACGCCGAAAAGCCGGGATGCCCGCAACGCTATCGACGCGATCCTGAATAATCAACAAGTACCCGTTGCCGTTACAAAAACCTTCGGCTGTTCAATAAAATGGCTGGAAAAAAGCAACTGGACAAAAAAGGCTGCCATCACCTGGGCCAACGAACCCGTCAGCCTTGACACCATCAACCTCGCCGGTATCGCGCCCCTGATCCATAACAACACCCCGAAGCTTCGCCTCATCAACCTCTGGGCCACCTGGTGCGTCCCCTGCGTCGAAGAATTCCCCGAACTGGTCACCCTCAACCGCATGTACCGCGACCGCGGATTCGAGCTCGTCAGCATCAGCACGGACGACAGCGCCGCAAAAAGCAAAGCATTGAAATTCCTCGAGAAACAACAATCCTCCTCCCCCAACTATATCTATACAGGCGACGACAAATACAAATTAATGGAAGCCATCGACCCGAAATGGCAGGGCGCCTTACCGTATAGCCTCCTCGTCGAACCCGGCGGCAAGATCGTCTATGCCCACCAGGGCGCCATCGACGCGGAAGAACTCAGAAAGATCATCTTCAACGACCCGTACATGGGCCGTATATATAAGTAATGCCTATTCCGATCTTAAACTTAGAACCGGGTTAGCCATGGCGGCGCGAATCGCCTGATAACTGATCGTCGCAAACGCGATCACCATCGCCAGCACTCCCGCACCTATGAAGATCCACCACCCTAACCCTACCTTATACGCGAAGTTTTCCATCCACTTGCGCATCAGATACCACGCAACCGGCGTAGCCACCAGGAACGCAATCCCCACCAGCGCCAGAAATTCCACCGACAGCAACCGCACAATCCCCGCGACAGAAGCTCCCAGCACCCGTCTCACCCCAACCTCCTTCGTCCGCTGGACGGTACTATAAGATGCCAGCCCCAGTAGCCCAAGACAGGAGATAAAGATGGCCAGCACCGCAAAATTAACGAATAGCCTGCCAAACTTAACTTCTGTCCGATATTGCCTGTCAAACTGCTCATTCATGAAAAAGTAATCGAACTCCTTGTCCGGCGCTATCCCCTCCCATGCCTTTCTGATCGCTGCAATTGTTGCGGGCAGATCCCGCGTCGACACTTTCGCCGATAAATAATTGCAATCATCCAGATTGATACAAATAGTCAGCGGCCGGATTTCC
>DATMLR010000542.1:0-3135 GCA_035570015.1 Puia sp. | reverse complement strand
CGGGACCGGCAGGCGGTGATGGCGGAGACGGCCAAGCTGGGGGATGCAAAGGTGCCGGAGGACGTGAGACGGGGGAGCGGGCCTTATGGGATGAATGCGGAGGGGAGCAGCAACGGAGAAAGCAGCAAGTCCGTACAGGCCTGGGCTTCGGGTGCGGATGGGGGTGTGGGGGCGCAGGTGGCGGCGGCGTATCGGGAGGGATTTATCGAGGTATACCAGGTCATCCTGCGGATCGCTGCGGGGCTGGCGTTTACGGGGGCGTTGATGGCTATCTTGTTTATAAAAAAAGGACAGATATGAATAGATCATTAATTCTTATGGTTGCGCTTACTTGGGCCTTCGGAGTCCGGGCGCAGCAGGTCGGGACGCTGACCGATAACGATTATGCACATGCGGAAACTTTATTAGGCTATGGCACGGCGCCTTTGATCGATCATGACCTGGGACGGCCGAACTGGATATCCGGGGACCGGTTCTGGTATCGGGTGCTGACGGCGCAGGGGAGTGAGTTTATCCTGGTGAATCCGGCGAAGGGGACGCGTGCTCCAGCGTTCGATCAGGTGAAGCTGGCGGCGGGACTGGCGGCCGCGAGCGGGCAAGTGGCCGCGAGCGGGCAAGTGGGGGCGAGCGGGCAGGCGGTGGATGCGAATCATTTGCCGTTCGGGACGTTCACGTATTCGGACGATGGGAAGTCGATCAGCTTCCGGGCGGCCGGGAAGTCATGGATTTGTGATTTGCAGACCTATGTCGTAACGGCGGATGCGGCGCAGGCGGGGATGGCGGCGGAGAGGCGTGGGGCGCCGGAAGAAGTATCGCCTGATGGCAAGAGGGCGGCTTACATCAAAGACTATAATTTGTGGGTCCGGGATATTGCGAGCGGAAAGGAGACACAGCTGACGACCGACGGGGTCAAGGATTTCGGGTATGCTACGGACAATGCCGGTTGGAAGCACAGTGACCGGGCGATCCTGGCCTGGTCGCCGGACTCGAGGAAGATCGCTACGTTCCAGCAGGATCAGCGAAATGTCGGGGACATGTACCTGGTGACGACGAAAGTGGGCCATGCGGAGCTGCGGACCTGGAAATATCCATTGCCGGGCGACAAGGATATCGCGACGATCCAGCGGGTGATCATCGATGTGGATATGCCGAAGGTGATCCGGCTGCAGATACCGCCGGATGCGCATCGGGGAACGTTGAGCGACGACATTTCGAGTGGGGGCGGTTTTGACGATGTGGACTGGAGTGCGGACGGGTCGCAGCTGGCGTTTGTCAGCACGAGCCGGGATCATAAAGATGAAAAGTTCCGGATCGCGGATGCGGTGACGGGTGCGGTGCGGGAGGTATTCGAAGAGAAGGTCGCGACACAGTATGAGTCCGGGCGGTCGGCGATCGACTGGCGATTCCTGCCCAAGTCCAATGAGATCATTTGGTATTCGGAGCGGGATAATTGGGGGCACTTATACCTTTATGATGCGACGACGGGGCAGGTAAAGAACCAGATTACCAAGGGGGAATGGGTCGATAGCCGGTTATATAAAGTAGACGAAAAGAAGCGGATCCTGTATTTCAGCGTAGCAGGCCGGGAGCCGGAGAACCCATATTTCGATCAGTTATACAGGGTCAACTTCGACGGCAGTCATTTGGAGGTATTGACGCCTGAGGCGGGGAATCATACGGTCAGCTTTTCGCCGTCGGAAGATTATTTTGTGGACACGTGGTCCAAGCCGGATGTAGCGCCGGTCAGTGTGTTGCGCAATTTGCAGGGCAAGGTCGTGGTGGCGTTGGAGAAGACGGATATTTCCCGGCTGGTTGCGACAGGCTGGAAGCCGCCGACCCCGTTCTCGGTGAAGGCGCATGACGGCGTAACGGATATCTACGGGTTGTTGTTCACGCCGGAGAAGCTGGATCCGAACCGCAAATATCCGATCGTCGACTATATCTATCCGGGGCCGCAGGGGGGGAGTGTGGGAAGCTGGAGTTTTGCGGCGTCCAGAGGTGATAATCAGGCGTTGGCGGAGTTGGGATTTATCGTGGTGGCGATCGAGGGGACGAGCAATCCATACCGGTCGAAGAGCTTTCATGATATGAGTTATGGGAATATGGCGGAGAATACGTTACCGGATCAGGTGGGGGGAATCCGGCAGTTGGCGCAGCGGTATAGCTATATCGATACGACGCGGGTAGGAATCTGGGGGCATTCGGGCGGAGGGTTTGCGACGGCGGGTGCGATGTTCCGGTATCCGGATTTCTTCAAGGTGGGGATCTCCGAGTCGGGGAATCATGACAACCGCAACTATGAGGATGACTGGGGTGAGCGATATGATGGGTTGGCCGCCAATTCCGATTATGAGACGCAGGCCAATGAGACCTGGGCGAAAAACCTGAAGGGGAAGCTTATGCTGGCGCATGGGTTGATGGATGACAATGTGCCGTCGTCGAATACGATGCTGGTGATCGATGCGTTGGAGAAGGCGGGTAAAGATTATGATCTTGTCGTGTTCCCGAACAGCCCGCATGGGTATGGGCAATTTTCGCCGTATATGATGCGGAGGAGGTGGGATTATTTTGTGATGAACCTGGCGGGGATGACGCCGCCGCATGAGTATCAGCCGAAGATGAAGACCGATCCGCGGAATGAGGGGATTGGCGGGATGGGGGGAAGGGCAAGGAGAGGTTAGCGCGCGTCGGGTCGCGGGTGAGGTTAATTAAATATTTTTTCGATATCGGATCTATAAGCCTTCCCGAGGGGAAGGCTTATATTTTCCAGGTAGACGTTGCGGGTATCGAGCTTTTTAACGTAATGCCGCTGTACGGCATAGCTCCGGTGGATGCGAATGAAGGAGCGAAATTCATTTTCATGTAACAGGTTGCCCAGGGTTGTCAGCACATGGTATTTGCGCTGGGGGGTAACGATCGTGGTATAGTCGCGCAGCGCTTCGAGGTATAGGACATCGTGCAGCTTGATCTTTGTCTTCTCGTGACCTTCTTTTATAAAGATGGTGTCTTGTCCCAGGCTATGTTCGAAGAGGTCGGCTTTCCGGCGGATGTCGAAATAGTCGCGGATGCGCTGGATGGCTCTGGCGAAGCGGTCGCCGGTAATGGGTTTGACGAGGAAGTCGAGTGCGGCGGCTT
>DATMLR010000541.1:0-16686 GCA_035570015.1 Puia sp. | reverse complement strand
TCGACATCGCTGCCACTAGTTGGAAGATCAACCCCAATGACCGAATGGGCCTGCTCCTCGCCTGCTGCAGTAATTGTAGTGGGGCGGTGAGCGTACAACCCGTAAAGAAACAAAATGAATCGTAATTGCCTATATTGTTATAAACCGCTTCCCTATGACGAGTCCGGCGACTTTCATCCCGCATGTAGTCGATCAATCTTTGGCGATATCCAATCACCAGTCATGCCTTACCGATTGGATGAAATGGAGGAATTGGCCAAAAAGGTGGTGGAAAGCCATGTCGCCGTGCCCGGCGTGCAGCCAAAAATCTCCTTAAAACTTATCCGGGAAACCCTAACCGACGGCAAAAAAGGCAGGCTTACGATCGTTGATGCCATGGGTGGCAATTATATCTTTAAACCCCCATCGGCCATTTACCCCGAAATGCCCGCCAACGAACACCTAACCATGCACATCGCCGAAGCGTTCGACATCCGTGTTGTACCCTCTACACTCATCCGCCTGGCGTCCGGCGAGCTTTCCTATATAACGAAACGCATCGACCGCACGGCCAAAGGCCAAAAGATCCACATGCTCGATATGTTCCAAATCACCGAAGCTTCGGATAAATACCGCAGCTCGATGGAACGCGTGGGCAAAGCGATCGGACAGTATTCCTCGCGACCGGGACTAGATAAGGTATTTTTCTTCGAACTCACGCTGTTTTGTTTTTTGACCGGCAACAATGATATGCATCTAAAAAACTTCTCGTTGATCCGCGACGAAACAGAATGGGTGCTCTCCCCGGCCTACGACCTCCTAAACGTTCGTATTGCCAACCCTGCCGACGACGAAGATCTTGCCCTCACGCTCGATGGGAAGAAGAAAAAATTGAAACGGGTTCATTTTGAAGACCTGGGCCGCGGCCTCGACCTAAGCAGCCGCCAGATCGACCATGCCTTTCATCGCATGCAGGAGGCAAGACCGCTCGCTGAAGAATGGATCGATCATAGCTTTCTATCTCCCGAATATCAGCATAAGTATAAAGAGGTGCTCGACGAACGATATTCCCGGCTTACACTTTCTGCATAGTCGCCATTTTTGTACCGTCACGTTGGAAATTGTAAGCCTTTGTAAACTGCAAGCCAGTATTTGATCAACCGAAACTCCCGACCGCGACTTCCAAAAATAGTTCTCTGAAAATCAATAGAATCCAACCTCGCTCACGGTCCCAACCTTTCCTGAAATTTGACTGCTAATCTTCTATAAAGATAGTAAAATGCTCGACAAAGCAATAAAAGGGTGTTTTGACGCTTGTCCGGTAGAGCCGATTATCCTATTTTGGCTGTTATTAAATTCCCCTTCTTATCCATGTATTCCCGCGAAATCTCACGATATAAAACATTCGCTGTTCTCGTCTTTCTCTCCCTATCACTATTTTCGAGCAGCTGCTCTCACCATCGGCTTAGAAACGTCAAAATTGATGAAAGCGCACAGCGATTTTCTAGCACCTATACTAATCAAATTGAAGGTGCACAAAAATTTGCTGAGGCTTTTTTTAAAGAGTACAAGAAAAAAATCTACCCTTTAATAAATCGCCGTTTCTGGGACTCAGTCCCGTATACCCAGCAACTAGACGCCGAGCTCGACATCTCGCATTCAGCAGAATCACTCTTGCTCTTCGCACCGAGTGATGAAGATAATCTGGTTGTCAAGGCTACCAACCTTCCAATACAATATGCATTAATAAGACAACTCGACATCTTTGGCGACCACCTTCTCAATGTCACCATCCCCGACACCTTTATGAAGCAATATTATAAAATGGCAGGATGTTTTGAGGTAGGCTTTTCCAGCTCGTTAGCGCTAGTCGATGTCAAAGTCTCCCATTTTTATCGGTTTATAACGTTCGAGGATGCGGCTTCAATAGTAGCCCTGCGAAATTTGAAATATAATCCACGTTATGATGACAATCGAACCGGTACTATCCAACTTGGTTTCCTGATCTCAGGCGCCAATTTTTCCAACAATATTGACGACGCCGCCGGATTAGCCGATCTTATTGCACCTCGCGACGCAAAGGAACTCTTTTTCAGATCGGAATATTTCAGGGAGGTCATGGCGTATGATAGCCTTGCCGATTTTGCAAAAATGATGCAGACGAAATTCGAGAAATCCATAAGGAGCGAAGGTTACGCATACACCCAAGCAGATTTCGACAACGACTACCAAATTCTCCAAGCGAAGATCCGGCACTTTCATCTCGACGATAAATTTGAAGACAAACTCCTAAAAGACGTCAAAGATCGCCTAAAGCCCGGGACCCTTCTTTGGTTATATTTTGACTATTATTCTTTTTCGGTCCAATGGACTATCGTAAATTTATTCCTGGGCCTCACATTAGCGATCTTAATCTTCGCTCGCCGACAATGGAATTTTACTTTTATACAACAACACCTTGTGGCTTCTGCTGTTATCATCGTCCTAAACATGTGGGCTTTCAAATCGAAACCCGCTGACATGCCGATAAACTACTGGATAATACCCGGAATTCTTTTTTTCATCGTCTGGGGATTAGCAATTAAATATTATAAGGCTTTGCTTCCGACGACCCGAAACAGTACCCCTTAGGCTCCCCCGATGCAAAAATTATTTTCACCCCTATATACCTTCCCGCCTTTAGTGACACGACAAGGCATGGAATGACACCACGCATCATTATTTTCCAGCATCGTTTTCGAGATGATCTGTATGCTGGAAGTGTTCCTGGCGTATAAGTAATCAAAACTGTAGTAAAATACCCCATGGAGCGCCGAGACTCCGCTGACTATCGCCTCGCCGGTAGCTATTCCCGGATCGAACCGTCGCTTCTGAATACTATTTAGGGAATCAAAACAATATGTTCTCCCGGCAGAAACCGCTTACCTTTGTCCAGCCATGGTCGTCCTTGTACATCTTTGTAAGGAAAAAGCGCGTCATGCGTCCACCGCGACTAATCTCCGCGACTCCCAAAATTAGTTCTCTGAAAATCAATAGAATCTGCCCTTGCCAGCGGACCCGCCCAGTCCGCTACAGCGAGGTTCACAGAAATGTGAGCCTTTTTTGTTTTGTAGGCCTCAATAAAGCTTTACCTTCCCCGGCAAACCCTGCATTTATGCCATTGAAACGCCGAGAATTCCTCCGGCTTTCCGCCGGGACTACCCCCTTCGGGGGCGTCCTTTTATCAGGCATTCCCTTCGGATTATCCGCTTTTCAACTCGGGTCCAAAACCCGCTCCCACGTCGCGGACGCGCTAAACCTTGCGACGCTGGATGTTACGCCGATCACCATTGAAGAGCGGCAATCCCGGATCACAAAGGCTCAGCGACTAATGTCCCTCAACAAGATCGCAGCAATCGTCCTGGATTCCGGCACATCCATGATTTATTTCACTGGCACGAGCTGGGGCGCCAGCGAACGGCCAATGGTTGCCGTTATCCCCGCGCAGGGCGAAGTAAAATATGTTTGTCCCGCATTTGAAGCCGAGAGGCTGCGGGAATTAATCACAATCGGGAAAGAGGTCCGGGTATGGGAGGAGCATGAAAGCCCTTACAAGGTCGCGGCGGGAATACTAAAGGACTTTGACATCCGAACCGGAAACATCGGCATCGAAGAGCGTGTCCGATTCTTCATTTTTGATGGCATCAGGAAAGAGGCGCCGCAGTTTAACTATGTCAGCGCTGACCCGGTCACCGCCGCTTGCAGAATGATCAAATCGCCGGCGGAGTTGGCCCTGATGCAAAAAGCAAATGACATTACCGTTGCGGCCTATAAAGCCTGTATCGCGCTTCTCCGCGAGGGCATGACGCCCGCAGATTTCTCATCAACAGCCGAGAACGCCTTTTCGCGCCTCGGCGTCCGCGGCGGCCTGAGTGCAAATTTCGGGCAAGCCTCGGCTTTCCCGCATGGCAGCATCCAGACCCAGCATTTGAAAAATGGCGATGTTGTCCTGATGGATGATGGCTGTAAGGTAGAAGGCTATTGTTCTGATATCAGCCGGTGCATCGTGTTTGGCGCGGAACCTACTAAAAGACAAATGGAGATTTGGGACCTGGAGAAGAAGGCCCAGGCCGCGGGATTTGCCGCGGCGCGGATCGGCGCCCCTTGTGAGAACGTGGATGCTGCTGCCCGGAAAGTCATCACCGACGGGGGTTTCGGCCCGGGGTACAAGATACCTGGCCTTCCGCACCGGACGGGTCATGGCATAGGGATGGATATCCATGAATGGGGGAATATGGTCATGGGCAACACAACACCTTTGCAGGCCGGAATGTGCTTCAGCGTTGAGCCGATGATTGCAATCTACGGCGAGTTCGGGATGCGGCTGGAAGATTGTGCGTATATGACGGAAGACGGACCCCGGTGGTTCTCGCAACCTAGTCCATCCATCGATCAGCCGTTCGTGTCTTGACGTTGGCACCCAATTCCTTAAGTGTTACCCCAGGGGCGGGCCGCTTGCTTCGGCCTTGAATTCAATTCCAATCCCAGCCAACGATATCCACAGGTAATCCCCGCGGGCCGATTCTTCTTGTTGCTATATGGTGCCCAAGCCTTAACTTGTGTTACATCCGATAAAGAAAGTACCCCCTACGACCACCCGATTATTCATTTTCTACATCCATAAACTCAAACAATGGCAACATCCAAAAAATCTGCAAAGAAAGGAGCCAAACCCGCTCCCAAAAAGAAAGCCGCGAAAAAAGCTGCAAAAAAAGCTGCTCCCAAAAAGGCCGCAAAAAAAGCCGCTCCCAAAAAGAAAGCTGCTCCCAAAAAGAAGGCAGCCAAAAAGCCCGCGTCGAATACCGGCTTTAACGCGCCCTTGACAGCAAGTCCCGCACTCGCAGCCGTCGTCGGCGACCAACCGCTAGCCCGCACCGAAATCATTAAAAAGATCTGGGAGTATATCAGAAAAAATGGCCTGCAGGATAAAGTCAACCGGCGGATGATCAATGCGGACGTCAAGCTAAAAACATTATTCGATGGCAAAGGCCAGGTGTCGATGTTCGATCTGGCGAAAATTGTATCCAAGAATGTGAAATAGGGAGCAACATTCAGCTTCCCTCTGCCGACCTTATCATAGCGGGTACCAAGCCGCACCCGATAAATATGATAAGAAATTTCCTCAAAGTCGCCTTCCGTAACCTTGGGCGTAGCAAGGTTTTTGCCGCTATCAACATTTCCGGGCTGGCCGTCGGCATGGCCAGCGCCGCGCTTATCCTCCTGTGGATCCAGAACGAGATCAGCCACGACCGCTTCCACGAAAACCTGGACCGGCTATGCGTCATGTATAACCGGGACGAATTCAGTGGCCGGCAGTGGGTGTGGAATTCGACGCCCAAGATCATGGCGACCGCTTTAAGAAAGGACTATCCCGAAGTGGAAAATGTATCCCGGGTCACGAGCTCGCCCTTTTTATGCACAGTGGGCGACAGGAAACTGAAAGGTAATTCCAACATCGTGGATTCCGGCTTTTTGCAGATGTTTAGTTTCCCCCTGATCCGGGGCGATAAATCAACGGCCTTAAGCAAACCATTTTCCATAGTGGTCACCCGGGCCTTTGCAATAAAAATGTTCGGTGACGCCGACGCGATCGGAAAAACGATCCGCCTGGATTCTACGGACATTTTTACGGTTACCGGCGTGCTGAAAGATCTGCCCAACAACACGATCTTCGATTTTGAATTCCTGCTGCCCTGGAGCTATATGACGAAGTTGAAGTGGGACGACAACTATTGGGGCAATAATTCCGTACAAACATATGTGCTATTAAGAAATAGCACAGCCCAACCCAATTTTGATGCCGCGGTAAGAGATATCACCATCAACCACACCAAAGGCACTCAGGATCCGTCTACCACCCGGGTCTTCAGCTGGCCGCTCGCCAAGCTTTGGCTCTATTCAAGGAATGAGAACGGGCGGCTCGTGGCCGGAAGGATGGTCACGGTAAGGCTGTTTGCCGTGATCGCTGCTTTCATCCTCCTGATCGCCTGTATCAATTTCATGAACCTCAGCACGGCAAGAAGCGAAAAACGCGCCAGGGAAGTGGGTATCCGGAAGGTAGCCGGCGCGGGCAAAATGTCCCTGATGTCCCAATTCATCGGCGAAAGCATTCTGCTTTCCTTGTTTGCAGGAATTATCGCCTGGGCGATCGTGCAGTTGAGCCTGAGCAGCTTCGATACGCTGGTCAAAAAACAATTGTTCCTGGATTATGGTGATGATCACTTTTGGCTTTACAGCCTCGGCTTTATCTTGCTAACCGGCATTCTGGCCGGAAGTTATCCGGCTTTTTTCCTTTCATCTTTTAAGCCGGCAATAGTCCTCAAAGGGTCATTCAAGGCTGTGCACGCGGCGATCAACCCGCGAAAGGTTTTGGTCGTCCTTCAATTCACCTTCGCCATCATCCTCATTATCTGCACGATGATCATCGTTCGTCAGATCAACTATGCGGAGGCCCGAAATACAGGCTATGATCGGGACCGGCTGGTCTATTCTTTTCTGACGGGCGACGTCTATAGGAATTATGATCTCATTAAACAAGGGCTTCTCAACAGCGGCGCCGCCGTCGCCGTAACCAAATCGATGAGCCCCATCACGCAACGCTACAGCGATAGCTGGGGATTCTCCTGGCCGGGAAGCACTAAGGACGACAGCAAGCTTGATTTCGTCAGAATGAGTACCGACGCGGATTTTACCAAGGCAATGGGGATCACCCTGCTCCAGGGCAGAGATATTGATATCCGGAGTCATCCATCCGACAGCAACGCGGTTCTTTTGAACGAGACCGCCTTAAAGAAAATGCATCTGAAGAACCCATTGGGTACCATTATCAGGGATGATGATCAGAAATGGGTGGTCATTGGCATTGTAAAGGACTTTATTATAGAATCCCCATACGAACCAATAAACCCAATGATGATCAACGGCCCTTCCAGTTGGTTCAATGTCATTCACTACAAACTCAACTCCGCCAGACCGGTGCAGGAAGACCTTAGAAAGGCCGAACAGGTCTTTAAGACCTACAACCCGCAATATCCCTTCGAATATCATTTTGCCGATGAAGAATATGAGAAGAAATTCGAAGACAGCAAGCAGACGGGTACACTGGCCGCGCTATTTGCAGGTCTCACCGTTTTCATCTCCTGTCTCGGGCTTTTTGGCCTTGCCATGTTCATGGCGGCAACCCGGATGCGGGAAATTGGCGTGCGTAAAGTCCTCGGAGCCAGTGTAACAAGCATCACGGCGCTTTTGTCCAAAGATTTCCTTAAGCTCGTCATCATCGCATTCCTGATTGCCGTCCCCATATCCTTGTATGCCATGAACGAGTGGCTGCATCATTACACCTATAATATAGGGATCGAATGGTGGATATTTGCACTGGCCGGCATGTTGTCGATCTTAATTGCGTTGGTAACGGTCAGCTTTCAGGCGATCCGCTCGGCAATTGCCAATCCGGTCAGAAGTCTCAGAACGGAGTAATCGAGCGATTTGACAAAAAATAAAAATATGTCAAATTATATTTCTACCTTTGCTCCTCATGACGACAGCGGTCTCAGTCAACTCCGACGACATAACACAGGAGGAAATCCTCCGGGCAGCGCTTCGGCTCTACCAGAAATTCGGTCCCACGAAGGTGACCATGGATGACGTCGCCGCCGCCTCCGGCAGAAGCCGAACTTCCCTTTATTATTATTATAAGAACCGGGATGAGATCTTCCAGGCGGTTGTGGAAAAGATTGCCGATGAGATGGCCATCGAGATCCGCCAGGCGGTGGCGGCTGCCGAAACCCTTCCGGACAAGATCTATGCTTTTTGCTTCTCGAAGATAAAAGCCTCGGGCGACTGGAAGAAAGTTCTTGCCGCCATGTGGACCGCGATGAGCGCGGAAGAGCAATCCAGACATGACCGCGTCATGGTTAGCCTGCACTCGAGGCTCATCTATCACGAAAGCTTGATCCTGAACGAAATATTGGCCGATGCAGCCCGAGGCAAGGACATCCGGGCCATCAGCCCCGGCGACCAGGACATGCTGGTCTTTCTCATCTCCAGCGGCATCCGCGGGCTGAGGCGGGAGATCTTCGAACTCGATGACCCACACGACCTGAAGACCGCCTTGCGGCTGCTGACGGACATGGTGGTTAAATGGCTGAGGAAATAAAAAAATTTGTTCAGAATTCGACGTTTTTTAAATTTTTGTCAAAGGGAAATGGCAACCAGACAGATCAGCGATTTGAGCGTATTCAGGGCTTTCCGGAGCCGCAATTATTCACTTTATTTTTTAGGCCGGGCGATCACCCAGTTTGGGACCTGGATGCAGCGGGCGGCGGTGGTTTGGGTAATCTACTCGATCACACACTCGGCCTTCATGAGCGGGGTCACCTATTTCGCCGAGCAGTTTCCTGCGTTCCTATTCTCTTTTGCCGGCGGTGTGGTAGCGGACCGTTATGACCGCATCCGGGTCATCAAGATCACCCAGGTTGCGTCGATGATCCAGGCGGTATCGCTGGCCCTGTTGGTCTATACCGGGCATGGAAAGATATGGGAGATCCTGACATTAAGCGTCCTCCTGGGTATCATCAACGCCTTTGACGTCCCCGCAAGGCAATCGCTGGTCCATCTCGTGGTGACCGATGAGTCGGACCTTCCAAATGCAGTATCGCTGACCACGGCGACAGCCAGCCTCGCGCTGCTGCTGGGACCGGCGTTCGCGGGTCTCCTTCTGAGCACCTGGGGCGCCTCCGTTTGCTTTCTCGTCAACGCAGCCAGCTTTGGCGGGGTGATTGTCTCGCTGTTCCTGATGAAACTGCCGCCCTATCAGCGGAAGAAATCGGGTAAGAATGTCCTGACAGAGTTTTCGGAAGGTTTAAATTATATTCGGAAAGATCCGGAGCTACGCAACGTTATTCTAATGCTGTCGATTGTCAGCCTGCTGGTGCAGCCTTATAATACGGTCCTGCCCGTATTCGCGAATGTGGTTTTTCACGGGGGTGCGTCGACTTTCGGCTATCTCACCGGTAGTGTCGGAGTAGGAGCGCTCCTGGGCACGATCTTCCTCGCCTCACGTAAACCGGGCACGCACCTGAAACGTATTCTTTTTATCAGCATCATAGCCATGGGAATCGGCCTGATCTGTCTTGGGCTAACAAAACATTTCCAAATAGCGGTGTTGTTTGTGGTCCTGGCGGGCTTTGGCGGAATGACACAATATACGGCCTGTAATATTCTCGTTCAGACTGAATCCGAGCCTCATATGCGGGGTCGGGCGATCGGGATCCTGCTGATGGCTATCCTGGGAATGATGCCGCTGGGGAGCCTGCTCATTGGCGGGGTGTCGCAATACGTCGGAGCGCCGGCTACGGTGCTGGGGCAGGGAGTGATTGCCATCGTGGTGGCAATGGTGTTTTCGGAATTCCTGAGGCGCCCTACCGCTTCACAAAAGAAAGTACCGTAGACTGTCCACCCAGTTTAATTTGCGCGAAATAGGCGCCCGGCGGAAGCCGGCTGATCGACACGCTCGCGCCGTCGACAAGCGATAGCGGGTAACTCTCCAGCAATTGCCCGGAGTTGGAATAGAGAAGGATATTCCCGCCGCCGCTAATCCCCGGGGCGCTGATATGCAGGACATCCGAAGCCGGAACAGGATAAAGGACAATCGACCCGGGCGTGAGGTTGAAATCAAGGACGTCGATCGGCGAATAGCTGACGTTGCCGGGATTGTCGGTCATCATCAGCCGGTAATAATTGACACCAGCCAGCGGCGCGTTATCGGTATAACTGTAGGACTGTCCAAGCGCGTCGTTCCCTGTCGATGCTACCGTACCGATCGTACTGAATTGTACCCCGTCTGCGGAACGCTGAACGGCAAAGGAGCCCTGGCCGAAGCCGGGACCCATCGTCCATTTGGCGATAGCCGCATCCGCCGACTTTTTGCTCACCGTGAAATTCTCCAGCGTGATCGGGAGGACATTATTATAGTTCCAGATGATGGTATAATATCCGACAGGCAATTTGGCAGCATTAACTTTGATGGCGACGGTCGTCGCGGACACGGCATAGGAGACATAGGTGATCTGCTTATTGGTGCCGGTTGCAAAGGTGCCGTCCGTCGCATTATACAAGATCCCGAAATGATAGCCTGCGTTTGGAGCGCTCCCGTCATAATCAGGGAAGATGAAATTCAGTGTGACATTCCCGGTAGCATTGCCATTGAATTGTTGAATATACCAGGACCGGTTCCACACATAGGTGTTTGCCGGTACATTGGGAAGGGTTGGATTGAACAAGGTCGTGTTGGCCTGGCCATTGTGGGCTGCCATGAAATAACCGGCAGAGAACAGAAAATCGGTCGCACTGGTTCCGCTCAGGAAACCCATTCCGTCCGTCGAACCCGCGGCGTCGGTCGTGAAGTGATCCGCAGCGCTGGTATAACCGATTCCGACCAGGTTTCTGTTCCAGGTAGAGGTGGTCGGCGGTGTAAACACCGGATAATTGACCGGCAAGACCGAAGTCAATCCCCATTCAGAAGCCTGATAGTTCTCGAGCAATTTTCTCGTGGTTGTTCCGAGAACGTTGTTATAGACTATCAGTTCATATACAGGATCGTTATTGTACATGCCCCGGTTTAGAAACGTGGTACTGATCGAATACGTGCCAACGGTGGTGGCCGCGGCCTGGTCAACCAGGATATGTGTGAGCGTAGTACCGGTCAAACTTTGCGCCCCATTGATCCATGTGGTTGGTGGGGCGCCGGTGTTCCAGTCCCAATCGTTGACGTTCGGGCCGTCGGTATAACTTACTGTAGTCGAGCCGCCGCTAAAGCGGACGCTGAAGTCCGTAAGCGCGGGGGCAGAAAAGAGATATTGGTAGCTGGTCCCCAGATACGCGCGTGTGCTGACGACGGTCAGCCAAGATCCGGTGGAACCTGTCAAATATTGGGTATTGTTTTGAAAAATAAGGCCGCCAAATCCATTTTGCTGGTTGGACATATAAATGGGCTGTTTCGCAGCGGTCGCCTGTGTGGCATTAAGAGCCTTTCCGCTTTTATCTTTCCAGGTCGCAACCCCGCTGCCGCTGGCCGCCTGCGTCCCCGCAGAATTCAGAAATGTAGTGGGATCGGACGCCGTCAGCCATAATTGGAGATTCCCATTTCCCAGCCCTGCCGGGTAATAAGATTGCGCATTCGCCGACCGGAACATCAATATCACAGCAATAGCCAGCAGTGCCCTTACAGCGCCGCGGTTTAAGGGACATAGGTTTTTCATATATTGAAAGTCATCCCTTTAACGGTTCTTGGTCGCTCATAGTATCTCAATTTGGGAATTAACAATAAAAATTTTAATCCCCCTTTAATCTTTCAAACCCCCGGCTGGTCTCATTTCTCATTGTATAACTTAAAATCTCTTAAATGAAAATCCAGCACCTATTTTATGGCGTGGCCATCGCGATGGCTTCCTGTGCACCCAGACCGGTTGCAACAAGTCCCCAGCCCCAGCATCCCTACTATTTGCATGCGCTATCCGATCTCCGCGCCGCCCGCTGGATGATCGAGCATCGCCCGGGCGACTGGCAGCAAACAATGGATGAGCAGCAAGCGGTCCGCCGGATCGACGCGGCTATCAATGAGATCAAACAGGCTTCCATCGATGACGGAAAGAACCTGAACGACCACCCGCGGGTGGATGAGGCCCCGGACCAGCCGGGCCGGCTGCATGCCGCCCTCGACTATCTCCGGAAAGCCCGCGAGGACATCAGCCATGACGAAGACAACGCCTTCGCGCAGGGCCTTCAGGCAAAAGCCTATGACCACATCGACGGCGCGATTGGCGCCATCAGAAGGGCACTGCATTCCTAAAAAAACGAACGGCACGGGTGCACATCCAATCGCACTCGTGCCGTTATTACGACCGGGTCCCTGCCCGGTCCCCGACCCTATCCCTGCGCCTGGGCCGCCAGTTTCCAATCCGGCCGGATAAAATGGCAAGTATACCCATTCGGGTATTTCTGTAAATAATCCTGATGATATTCTTCCGCTACCCAGAAGGGGCCCGCCGGAACCACCTCCGTTATGATCGGCGCCTTATAGATCTTCGCTTCCTTCAGCTCAGCGATCAGCTGCTGCGCCGTTTCCTTCTGCTGCTCGTCCACATAAAAGATGGCCGACCGATAGGAAGCTCCCACATCATTCCCCTGGCGGTTACGCGTGGTCGGGTCATGGATCTGGAAAAAGAACTCCAGCAGCTTCCGGTACGACAGCTTCTCGGGCTCGAAAAGGATCTCGATCCCCTCGGCATGCGTCCCATGATTCCGGTAAGTGGCATTGGGCACGTCTCCGCCCGTATACCCGACACTCGTGGAGATGACACCCGGTAACTGGCGGATCAGCTCCTCCACGCCCCAGAAGCATCCCCCGGCTAAAATGGCTTTTTCTGTGGTCATAAATGAATTCCCTTTTTATAAATATAAGGATAACACGGCGACCCCCGCGACAGTTCAACCGGGTTGGAAGTAAAATTTCTGGCGATATCCTAACTTCAAATCTTATGATCAAACTGCATCCCCTCACAACTGGCCTCCTGCTGGTTTCAACCGCCCTCCTCCTTTCGGGAACTCTCCACGCCCAGCTCCCCGTCGACCGGGAACCCCATCATAAGGTCATCCAGGAAAACCCTTACTACCGGCTGCTGGAAGGCAAGATCCCGGCGGGCGACACGACCCCCGCTCATGTCCACGCCGCCAACTCGGTCGTCATCTTTCTCTCCCATTCTACTTTCGGCATCCAGGTGATCGGCGACAAACCCGTCATTACCACGGTTGAACCCGGCGACATCAAATACGTCGCCTATGGCGACAAACCCGTTAACCATCTTGTCTGGAATCATACCCCGCCCCTCTTCCACTTCTATGTCGTCGAGCTCAGGAAGCGTACCCCCACCGCCGATTCCTGCGCCGTTCTATCACAAGCCGGCATCACGCTCCAATGGCAGCAGCCATCGGTCAAAGCCTATGAGCTGAATATAACCGGCACCCTTCACCTCGGGCCGGCCCCCTGTGCCCGCCTGCAAGTTGGCATTACCGGCGGCTATCATTTCTATCCCCCGGGAACCCCGATCGATCTCGCGGGTGGCCGCAGCATCCTCTTGGAAATGCCATAAATATTTCACTGTCAACCTTTTAAAATGACCGCCGATCCTGGCCCAATCCGGCCACCCCTGGCCCGATTATTTATATTCAATCTGTACGATGAAAGCACCACAACTCCAACGGGGATTGCTGATCCTCGCCATGACCGTATTGTTGGCGATTGTGGCGTTTTGTGGCTATAAGGTCCATACTCTCTCCGATCAGGCCGAAGCGATCCGACGCGACTATAGCACTACCAATAACATCGGCTATGGCATCCTTTCAGTCAACAAATGGCGCGACCTCGTCGTCGCATCCGTTACCAACGAAATCCAGGACTTCACGCTTACTCCGGCAGAAAAGGATTCGCTTCAAAAGGAGGTCACCCAGCTCCTCAACGGAATGATCGACAAAGGGGATAGCGCCATCAACGCTCCGAAAAAGTCGATTGGCGGCAAACTCCAGAAATTGGCCTACAATACCTTTGTCCGAAAGAAAAGGCTGCGCGAAATGGTCCCCGGCTTTTCCAGCAAACTCACGAACGAAATGCTGGCGCCCAGCAGTAAACGCCGGTTGAAATACCTGGCCCGAAACAAACTTGAAGACCTGAGCCAGGATATCTACGACAGTACAAAGGATGCCGATCAGAAAACCCTGGACTCCATTTACCAGCGGTATCATCTCGATTCCGACAGCGCCTTCCAAAAATATACCGATACGAACCTTCCCGCTCTCCAGCATAGCACCTATACTTATACGTATGTGATATTAGCGGTCGTACTGGTGGTTGTCGGCCTCTGGTGTCTCCTCCGCAACCTGCGACATCTCTATGTCCTGTTCTATATTATGTCTATTGCCATCGCCCTCATCCTGTTGCTGACCGGCCTCACCACCGCGATGATCGACATCGATGCCCGTATCAACTCGCTGAGTTTCCAGCTGCTTGGCGAGACCGTCTCCTTTAAGAACCAGGTGATCTTTTTCCAAAGCAAAAGCATCCTCGATGTTGTCAGGATCCTCCTCGCCACCGGAAAGTACGACTCGATCTTCGTCGGCATCCTCATCCTCGCCTTCAGCATCCTCTTCCCCGTGGCCAAGCTGTTCTCCACCGGCATCAGCCTCCTCAGCCAGCGGAAATGGGCGAAGAACAAGATCATCCACTACTTCGCCTTCCAGTCCGGCAAATGGAGCATGGCCGACGTGACGGTCGTCGCGATCTTCATGGCCTATATCGGGTTCAACGGAATCCTGCAATCGCAGATGAAATACCTCAACAACCAATCCGATGCGTTCACCAGCATCGCTACCAATCAGACTTCTCTTCAACCCGGATATATTATTTTCGTGACGTTTGTTGTATTTGGGCTGACGCTTTCGCAGATTTTGAAAATAATTATGGGGAAAAAGTCGGCTGATGCTCGATCAACCGGTTGATCACCGCCTGCACCTCGGCCACCGGCCGCGCCTCCACCAAATGCTCCTGCCCACCCGCCTCATCATCCACCCACCGGTCACTCCCATCCGCCTTCACCGTCATCCGCCCCCGCTTTACCGTATAATATGGCGCATACCCGCAAATCCCTACCAGAACCGCCGTCTCATCCCAGCTGCTGCGTCCCGCACTATCCTCCGCTGCCAGCGGGATACTGATGCGAAACACATCTTTTACCGGATCATGATGGATCGCGGGATCGGCCACCAGCGGCAGCCCGCACTTGATCTTCACCCCGATCTCAAATCCGCTCAACAGGACCGGCGTCGGCCAGCCGCCAAATACCGCCTGCGAAGCCGCCGCATCCTTCATCACATTGAACTCCCAACCCTCCGGAAACTTCCCCGCCATCGACACCAACTGC
This sequence comes from Puia sp., assembly GCA_035570015.1. Lineage (GTDB taxonomy): Bacteria > Bacteroidota > Bacteroidia > Chitinophagales > Chitinophagaceae > Puia. The sequence continues at coordinate 1,696 of DATMLR010000541.1, read as the reverse complement.
CGCACCTTCCTCCGCACCAATTCCACCCCGCTTAACGCCGAATAAACATCCGGCCCGGATTGCAGCAAGCCTGCTACATTCGTCAGGAACCCTACCGTTATGATGATGACGCTGTGATCCGGCCGCCCCGCTAATATCTTCCGGTAAAGCGTCAATGCCTCTTCCGCCTGCTCATTGCGGACCACGGTATGCGGGTAGTGCACTAGAATACTGTCGGTCCAATGCTGCCCGTCCCGCTGGCTGACTGCATTTCCCTTCGGCACCCCGATCGGGATCCCCGGCCGTCGGAAGTACGTATTGAATACGTTCAACACCGCCGCGACCCCTTCATATTTATTACTCGCCATCGTCGCCAGGATCGTCGCCTTTCCGCTGTCTGCAAACGCATGTAGCAGCGCGATCGCCCCTACGTCGTCATAATCCGGCCCCATGTCGGTGTCGAAGATCACGCCCACTGGTCCGCCCGGAGCCTTCGCGTCCCGCACCGGCCCGGCCGGAGCCTTCGCATCCCGCAGCGGCCCGCCAAGCTGCGCATGGCCGACACTGGCCCAGGTCAGCAAGACCACCGTCAACATCTCCCGAATCGCTGAAAAACCAAATATCATAACGAAATCTTTTGCGTCCCCCCTTTCAACTCCACTTCCTTCCCCCCATATACAAACCTTCCCGTCACCCCAGCAGGCAGCTCAACCTCCCCTTCCATCCCCGCGCCTCGCCTGCGTAACTTCACCCGGATCATCCCCTTCGGATGCGGCATACTCCCCTCTACCTCCGTCAACTCCCCAAGCTCCGGCCGGATCAAGACGCGGCTGAACCCCGGCGCATCCGGCATGATCCCACAAAGGGTCGCCAGAAAATCAAACTCCGGGCTCGCACTCCACGCATGACAATCCGACCGCGTCGGCTCGGGCTTCTCGGCAAACGTCGTCAACCCGATCTTTAACATCTGCCGCCATGGCCCCAGCTGCGAATAATAGAGATCCCCCATCCCCGCCGCCTTCAACGCCTGATTCAAATAGAACCGGAAATAGAACGTCGCCTGCTGCAGCGTACTGTCATAAAGGATCTTTTTCATCACCGCTCCCCGGTCAGCCACCGGGATCGCATCCGCCAATATCGCCAGTATCCCCGCATGCTGACTATAGCTGCTCTTTTCCGGCGTATTCGCCATCTCGCCTCGTCGAATATCATAACAAGCCTTGTACGTCCCCCGATCCAGTTCCGACGCCAGTTTCCGGCACCGCCCGGCCGCATAGCCATATTGCCCGCCAAAATATCCAAACACCTCCGCCGCCTGTCGTAACGTATATGCATACTGTAAAGTAATCACCGCTGAATGCCCGTCGGAAGCGCCCGCCGGCTGGCCATCGCCAAAAGCATCCGCCCAATCCACGAAACCCCACCACGGCATCGGCCCCAACATCCCCTTGGCCGAATCGACCTGCCCTTCATACCAGTCCAGGACGCCACGCACCGCCGGCAGGAATTGCCGGATAAACCCATCATCCTTCCGCAGCATCCAATAGTCATGGATCATCACGATCCACCACAGCGAGAAGGGCGGGATCACCTGGTAACGATTGCTCGGATACCGCCCCTGCGTAAGCCCTTCGGGTATCCGCGAATGGTAGAAATCCAGCAGCGCCTTCCGCATCAGCCGGTCATCCCCCGTTACATACAGGGAGATCAAACTTTG
>DATMLR010000540.1:0-16080 GCA_035570015.1 Puia sp. | reverse complement strand
TCCAACAAATTGCCCGTCGTCCATCCCGTCACCGCAATGATCTCAGGATCGGCGCAATCCAAACGATCCTCCTCCGTTAATAGCCGCCTGACCTGTTCCGGATAACGCTCTTCGGGGCTGACCGATTCGCCGATCGTATACGAATCGCCAAGCGCGAGATACCTCAACTCCTTCGTTTTGTTATCCCGGCCGGGCATCATGTCAACCCTCGCCGACCTCCCCGCCTTCAAGGCCATCCCCCACCCCACTGCGAGGACAACAAAGATCGATATGAGCTTAATCTGGGGCATGACCACATATACGTAAAAGGAAGAAGCGCAGATGCGACTATTTCACCACGGCATGAGAGTTCGCAAAATGCGAATTCCAGCCTGCTGCCCGCCAGGCATCCCTCACGCCGCCAGGCAACTACTTACTTCGGATTCGCTGAAAATCAATACATTATAGAATTATAATTTCTTATATTTTCAGCGCGGAGGCGGTCGAAGACCATAAGTTCTCAAGCAAAAGTTCGCATTTTGCGAACTTTGAAATTCGCCGGAAGGGCCACCTTCGCCCGGCATCTCCGGTCATATTATCATTGAGGTTATCATTGAGGCAAAAAAAAGGGCCCCGCATCCGCGGGGCCCCCATATTCGCAAAGCGATAAATTAATAATCCATTCCACCCATACCCGGTGCACCACCAGGATGCGCGTGAGCTTCTTCCTTCTTAGGCTTGTCGGCAACCACACATTCCGTGGTCAGCAACATCCCCGCAATGGAAGCGGCATTTTCCAGCGCGATCCGGGTAACCTTCGTGGGATCGATAACCCCGGCCTTGAACAGATTCTCATACTGATCGGTGCGGGCATTGTAACCGAAATCGGCTTTGCCTTCCTTAACCTTCTGTACGACGATGCTGCCTTCAACACCGCTGTTGATCACGATCTGCCGGATCGGTTCTTCCAGCGCCCTCTTGACGATCGCGATACCCGTCGTTTCGTCTTCATTGAGGCCTTTCAGCTTCTCGAGCGATTCGATAGCGCGGATATATGCGATGCCGCCGCCGGGAACGATGCCCTCCTCTACCGCAGCGCGGGTAGCATGCAGGGCGTCATCGACGCGGTCCTTCTTTTCCTTCATTTCCATTTCGGTAGCGGCGCCGATATAGAGCACGGCAACTCCGCCGCTCAGCTTGGCCAGCCGCTCCTGCAATTTTTCCTTATCATAATCGGAAGTAGTCGACTCTATCTGTGCCTTGATCTGATTGACCCGGGCCGTGATATCTTCCTTCTTGCCCTTGCCGCCAACAACCGTCGTGTTGTCCTTGTCGATCGTGACGGAAGCAGCCGAGCCCAGATAGCTAAGGTCAGCGCTCTCCAGCTTATAACCCTGCTCTTCACTGATCACGATCCCTTTGGTGAGGATAGCGATATCCTGCAACATCTCTTTTCTGCGATCGCCAAAACCAGGCGCCTTGACCGCAGCCACCTTGATCGTTCCGCGCAGCTTATTGACCACCAGGGTAGCGAGTGCTTCCCCTTCCAGGTCTTCTGCAATGATCAGCAGCGGGCGACCGCTCTGCGCTACCTTCTCCAGGATATGAAGGATATCCTTCATGGCGGAGATCTTCTTGTCATAAATCAGGATATACGGAGTTTGCAGCTCGGCTTCCATCTTCTCGCTGTTCGTTACGAAATAAGGAGAGATATAACCGCGATCAAACTGCATCCCTTCCACGACTTCAACCGTCGTATCCGTACCCTTTGCTTCTTCTACCGTGATGACGCCCTCTTTACCAACCTTGCCAAACGCCTGCGCGATCAGCTTGCCGATATTCGCATCATTGTTGGCGGAGACCGATGCAACCTGCTCGATCTTGTTCTTGTCATTGCCGATCGTCTGAGACTGAGCGCTCAAGCTGGCAACCACCTTCTCAACCGCCTTGTCGATGCCCCGTTTCAGGTCCATAGGGTTCGCACCGGCAGCCACATTCTTCAACCCCTCACTGATGATGGACTGAGCCAGTACAGTAGCCGTAGTCGTTCCGTCGCCGGCGATATCGGCCGTCTTCGAAGCTACTTCCTTTACCATCTGGGCGCCCATGTTCTCGATCGGGTCTTCCAGCTCGATCTCCTTCGCAACGGTCACCCCGTCCTTCGTAATGGAAGGAGCACCAAATTTCTTTTCCAGTACAACGTTTCGGCCTTTGGGACCCAGGGTCACCTTAACAGCATTGGCCAGTATATCCACGCCCTTCTTCATCTTATTGCGGGCTTCAATGTCAAAAAATAGTTGTTTTGCCATATTATTTCAATTTTATGGAATTATACAATTGCTAAAATGTCTGATTCCCGCATAATGAGGAAATCATCTCCTTCGATCTGGATCTCGGTACCGGCGTACTTACCATATAACACCGTGTCGCCGATCTTCACCGTTACCGGCTCATCCTTTTTCCCCGGACCTGCCGCTACGACCGTACCGCGCTGCGGCTTTTCTTTCGCCGTGTCGGGAATAATAATACCGCCGGCAGTTTTTTCTTCAGCTGGAGCTGGCTTCACAATTACCCGATCTGCTAAAGGGGTAACGTTTAACTTTTTGCCCATAGTTGTATCGATTTTTGATTTGATGAAAGAATTTGTCCCGCCAGGATGCGGGTTGGCAAAGCTACACGAATTTTATACCAATCGGCTCACACTTGCCATATTTACAGTTTATTAAATCCTCCGGGCCCTTCACCCTACCTGCCGGGTGTCAATTTTACAGCCCTCCACGGGCTGTTTGGCAGTATTCGGCCCAAATACCCTTATATATTTGATTATCAAGGCTGAACCACCTGCCCTTCATACCGGTAAAGCAAATGCCCCAGCTGACTGATCAGCTGATTTGACAAAGTATAGGGTGCAGGCTGATGGGCAGCAGACTGGCCCAGATCGTAAGCAAATTCATTGAAGGCTAAACTATCGACAGGTTTCAGAATATAGGAATCAGAATCCGGATTGTGGGCTGCAAACATATCCAACCCCGTATAGGCATAGTCTTTCGCTCCCGCCGCCACTGCAAGGAAATTAGTGATATTCAGGCTTAACTTGTCATACTCGGTGGGCACCTCATTCAAAGTATCCTCCTGCACCATAAAAGTGAAATAGCCGTTGATCAGCGTATCCGTTTGAATGATCACCAGCGCCGTATCCACAATCGTCCGGATGGTAAGATAACCCTGCTCCACCATCTGACCATAATTGGCCGGATCAGTCACCTGCACCGTTCCACCCAGCGAGTCATAGAAGGTATGACCGCCGCTGGATCCACTGCTCTTATGACAGGAAGGAGTAAGCACTGCCATCCCCATCATGACTCCGCCAAGAAAAATACTCGCGACCAAGGCCTTTTTTTTCATCGATACCATGATTAAAACAGATGCTTTAGAAACTCATATATTTTATTGGTCGCCGGTGTTGCCGTCATCGGACATCCTTTTTGCACCTCCGCAGCGGTTGGCAGATAACGCTGTGCCCGGCCATAAGGCAGGCTATCCTTGAAATCCCGGATGATCAGCCCGGGGTTTGCCTTGGCCGGCCAGTACGTAAAGACCGCAATCGCCGCACCCGGATTGACAAGCACATGATCCACCCCCTTCTGCCTCGACAGCCACGCTGTAATCCTGTCCGCATCCTCCCGTACGATCCGTTGATGCAAGTCGATCCTCGCCATCCCTCGCGAATGCGCATCCGCCCGTGGCCTCGTTTCCAGGTAGATATGAACTGCAAGAGCAGCCACACACAACCCCAATACCGCAATTATCGTCCAAGCGATCTTCATCCCGCGCAAATTAATTAATGGTGACAAATAATCGTTGTTAAATATCACCACCGCCAAAAGTCCTATATTTGCCCCCGCAAACAACGCAAAGCTCTTATAATGATCAGCAGAAGAAATATCCGGGTGAAAGTCATGCAAACCCTTTATACCCTGGAAGCGCAGGAAGTACCGCCCAAACCCGGCGAACCCGCCCGGATCTTGCAAAAACATTTCGATCAGTCCCGGCAGTTATTAACCTACCTTATATATTGCATTACCGAGATCGCCCGCTATGCCGAGACCGATTCCCGCCTGCGTGCATCCAAACATCTCCCCAGCGACAGCGACCTCCACGTCAATACCAAACTCGCCGGCAACGAGCACCTCTGGAAGATCCTCGAAGACCCGTCCTGGCGATCGGCTGCCACAGCCGACAAACCCCAGCTCCAGGACAACAAGGAGCTTATCCGCCGCCTCTACCAGGAGCTTGCCGCAACGGAGGGATACAGCAATTACACGTCCGCCCAGGGCCGGGAACGCAAAACCGAAAAAGAGATCATCGAAAACATTTTTGCAACCATCCTCCTCCCCAACGAAGCCTTCCTCACGCACATTGAAGAATTATTCTCCAACTGGGACGACGACGGAGAAATGATCTGCCAGATCGTGATGAGCTATCTCGGCAAACCCGGCTCCTTCAACTTTCAGGAGATCATCAGCGCCGATAAAAAGGAGTTTGCCGTCAGCCTCCTCGAAACAGTGCTCGACAAGAAGGAGGTCATCCTGGACCTGATCCGGCCCCGGCTGAAGAACTGGGACGCCGACCGTATCGCCACCCTCGATATGATCCTCATGCAAATGGGAGTGGCCGAATTCCTCTATTTCGAGACCATCCCGCCCAAAGTCACCATCAATGAATACATCGATCTGGCAAAGGACTACAGCACCCCCCAGAGCGGTCAATTTGTCAACGGGATCCTCGACAATATCCACAAGGATCTCGTCCGGGAAGACAAGATGCATAAGGTCAATTTCAAAGCGAATTAGGCAAAAACCTGTACGTTTGCAAAAAATCCACCTGTTCATGCGCCATTTGCATTCCTTTTCGCTGCTCTTCAGCGCCGCCCTGGCAGCTATACTTCTCGCTGGTTGCGGCGGAAACGACAACCAAGCCATCGCCATGCAACAGGTTATGCGCGACTCCGCCCGCTATACCTCCATCCAATGGCTCGACTCGGCAAAGGACTTCGGTACAATCCCGGAAGGGCAAAAAGTGGATGTCGACTTCCGCTTTCGCAACACCGGCGCCACCCCGCTGGTGATTACCCAGGTAAGGCCCAGTTGCGGCTGTACCATTGCCGCCCAGCCCAGTGAACCGATCGCACCCGGCGCCGAAGGCCACATTAGCGCTACCTTCAATAGCCAGGGCCACCCCGGCATCAACCGCAAGACCTTATTCGTCACCGCCAATACCAAAGGCAGCCAGAACTATTCGCTGCATTTCACTGTAGTAGTCAATAGAAAAACATCGTAAAACATCAATACAAACAATACAAAAATGACGAATTTTCTTTCAGTTGTTCTTTTGCAGGCTGCCCCAGGTGGAGCAGGCACCTATCAGATCTTCCTCATCGGCGGCATGATCCTGGTCTTCTGGCTGTTCATGATCCGCCCCCAGGCAAAAAAGCAGAAAGTTGCCAAGAAGTTCCAGGAAGAAATGCAGAAAGGCGACAAGATCGTGACCATCGCTGGAATTCATGGGACGGTCAACCGGGTGAACGATGACAGCACGATCCTGATGGAGACCAGCCCCGGTAGCTACCTGAAAGTTGAAAAAAGCGCCATCTCCATCGAATGGAGCCAGAACGCAAACAAGGCCATAACGGCAGCCGCGGACAAGAAATAATCATGTCTTCCATATTGCGCGTCGGCCTAACCGGCGGGATCGGCTCAGGAAAGAGCACCATAGCACAAATCTTCGAAGTGCTGGGTATCCCCGTATCCTACGCGGACCGGGAAGCCAAACGCATTATGAACGAAGACGACGCCCTCCGCGCCGGCATCATCGGTAAATTCGGCCCCGAAGCCTACAACGCCGGGACCGGTTTACTCAACCGAACCTGGATGGCTGCTCAGGTCTTCTCCGATCCCGCCAGGCTGGAAATCCTGAACTCCCTCGTTCACCCCGCGGTTATTCGCCACGGCGAACAATGGATGCAATCGAAGGCCGGTCAGGCACCGTATGCGATCCGCGAAGCCGCCCTGATCTTTGAGACTACATCCGCAGGACGCCTGGATTTTGTCATCGGAGTCCACGCCCCTTTGTCATTGCGGATACATCGCACTATGGAGCGCGACCACCTCAGCAGGGAAGAGGTCCTCCAACGCATGCGGTTCCAGATAGATGAAGAGATTAAAATGAGCCTCTGTGACGCGGTGATCCAGAACGACGGCCAGCAGGCCGTCCTGCCCCAGGTCCTGTCCCTGCATGAACGCTTACTTAAGCTTTCCTAATGCCTCGCTGATCCTCGCCCACGCCTTCTCAATATTCGGCAGACTATTCGCAAACGAGAATCTTACACAACGCGGTTCGCCGAACGCATCTCCCATCACCGAGGAAACGTGCGCTGTATTCAGGAGATACATGCTGAAATCCGCCGAATTCCTGATCGTCGTCACGCCATCGCTTTTGCCGAAATAGGCGGAGACATCGGGGAACACATAGAAAGCCCCTTGCGGCTCGAAGCACCGCAAACCCGGTATCGCCTTCACCAACTCCAGCGTCCGTTTCCTCCGCTCGGCGAATTGCTTCACCATCGCAACCGAAGGCCCGAGGTCGCCCGTCAACGCCACCACCGCCGACTTCTGGGCGATACTATTCGTCCCGCTGGTGAACTGTCCCTGCAGCTTCTCGCAAGCCTTGGCGACTTCCACCTCCGCCGCGATATACCCCAGCCGCCATCCGGTCATCGCAAACCCCTTGCTCAGCCCGTTCACGATGATCACCCGGTCCTTCAGATCGGAGAATTGCGCAATGCTCTCATTCTTGCCCACGAAATTGATGTATTCGTATATTTCATCAGAAATGATAAAGACCTCCGGATGTTTCCGGAATACCACGGCAAGCGCCGCCAGCTCCTCTTTGCTGTATACCGCTCCGGATGGATTACAGGGCGAAGAGAACAGAAAAGCCTTCGTCCTCGGCGTGACAGCAGCCTCCAGCTGTTCCGGCGTTATCTTAAAGCCGCTCTCCAGCGTCGTATGCACTTCAACTACCTTCCCACGGGCTATCTTGACCAGCTCGGAATAGGTTACCCAGTACGGGGTTGGAATGATCACCTCATCCCCTTCGTCCACAAGCGCCAGGACTACATTGGCCAGACTCTGCTTGGCGCCCGTCGACACCACGATATTCTCCGGTTTGTAGTCCAGCTGATTGTCCCGCTTGAACTTCACGCAGACTGCCTCCCGAAGGTCCGGATAGCCTGCGACCGGGGTATAATGGCTCCAGTTGTCGTCAATCGCCTTTTTTGCCGCCGCCTTGATATGCTCGGGTGTGTCAAAATCGGGCTCACCCAGGCTCAGGTCGATCACATCGATACCTTTCGCTCTCAATTCGCGGCCAAGCTTGGCCATTTTCAGGGTCTCCGGCTCGCTAAAGCGGGAAAGAATGGAAGATAATTGCATAGTTTGATAAAATTCGGGCGCAAAGATAGGAAATTTGAGCCGCCTAAAGGCGGAAAAACCTATATTTGCCGTTCCAAAAAACAATAGAAACCTCCAAATGAGAGCACTGGTAAGTATTTTTGCTGCTTTATTGATCATCATCTCCCTGTACCAGCTATCCTTTACCTGGTTCGTCAACAGCCACGAGTCGGCGATGGATGCGAAAGCAAAACAGCTTGCAGGCCGGCTGTATCCCATCAAGGCCGCTGTGAAATATCCCACCGACAAAGAAGCACGGGCCTCCTATCAGGATACCCTCGACCAGGCGTTCAATCACCTCAAGGACAGTCTGCTGAAGGCCAGTGGTGAAACCAAGATCACGTGGTGGGGCACCACTTACCAGAAATCGAAAGAGGACGAATTGCTGCTGGGCCTCGACCTTCAGGGTGGTATCAGCGTAACCCTCAATATTGCGCTGGATGGGTTGATCAAGAACCTCTCCAATAACCCGCGCGATCCGCAGCTGCTCCGGGCGATCGCTTTGGCGCAACAAAAGGAGCTGACCAACAACGGCAACCTGATCGACCTCTTCGCCGAATCGTACAAAGAGATCAATCCCGCCGGCAAACTGGCCCCGCTTTTTTCCAATAACAACAGCAACAAGCTTACCTACGACGCCAGTGACGCCGCCGTCGTCAGCTATCTCCATGACCAGGCCAGCGCTGCTATGCAGCAGACCTACCAGGTCATCAATCAACGTATCAACCAGTTTGGAGTCGCTCAGCCCAGCATCAGCCTCGACGAGAACCGCGCTATCATCAACGTCGAGCTTGCCGGCGCCACCGACCCGGACCGCGTCCGCAATTACCTCCAATCCACCGCCAACCTCCAGTTCTGGGATGTTTATTTGCTGACTGACCAGGATTTTGCAACGGATCTCGGCAACGCGAACAAAGCGCTTCAGAACTACCTGAACGGCGTTAGGGCCGATTCGACGGCTGCCGACTCAACCAAAAAGAAGGACAGCTCCGCATCCACGCTCAACCAGGCCGCCCTGTTCACTGTTCTGCATCCGATGGTCGACCGGAACGGTCAGCCGATGAATGCTTCCGCCGTCGCCTCCGCCGCCATCCGCGACACTTCCAAGGTCAATACCTGGCTCAACCTCCCGGTCGTGCGCAACAGTTTCCCCCAGGACCTCAAGTTTCTTTGGGGCAAGCCCCCCGTCGATGAGAACGGCAAAGTAGCCACCCAGGTAGAACTCTATGCGATCAAGACCATCCCGGGACAAGATCCGGATAAGGCGAGGCTTGAGGGGGGTGAGATCGAACATGCCGACCAGGACTTCGATCCTACCACCGGCGCTGTTATCGTCCAGATGACCATGAAGAAGCAGGGCACGAAGATCTGGGCTGACATGACCACCAAGGCCGCCCCTACGCATAGGCCCATCGCCATCGTCCTTGACAATATCGTCTATTCCGCGCCGTTCGTCGATGATCCCATCACCGGCGGCTCCTCACAGATCAGAATGGGCGGCTCCAACAACCAGGCGACTGTTCAGGAAGCAAGGGACCTGGCCAATATCCTCAACTCCGGTAAACTATCAGCTCCCGCCCGGATCGTTTCCGATCAGGTGGTTGGCCCGACACTCGGCCGCGCCGCCGTTAGCGGCGGTATGATGGCCTTCGGCATCTCTTTTCTGGTCATCTTCACGCTGATGCTCGTGTATTATAACACAGCCGGATGGGTCGCCAACAGTGCACTGATCCTCAACCTCCTCTTTACCATCGGGGTATTGAGCGCCCTTCACGCCACCCTGACTGCCCCCGGTATCGCCGGTCTGGTCCTGACCATCGGCATGGCGGTCGACACCAACGTAATTATCTTTGAACGTATCAAGGAAGAGCTGACCCGCGGCAAGAGCTACCCGCTTGCTGTCAAGGACGGCTACCGTCGCTCCCTGCCACCGGTACTCGACGCTCACGTCACGACACTGCTGACGGCGCTGATCCTTTTCTATTTCGGTCTGGGACCGGTGCGCGGCTTCGCCACGACCCAGATCCTCGGTATCCTCCTGTCCCTGTTCTGCGGCATCCTCATCTCCCGCCTCATCACCGACTTCTACACCAATAAGAACCGCCACTTCAAATATTTCACGGCGTTGTCCAGCAGAATCTTCAAGCACGCCGCGTTTAAATTCATCGAATACCGGCGGATCGCCTACGGAATTTCGGTCGTTGTGCTCATCATGGGTGTCAGCTCCTTCTTCCACGGGTTCAAGAAAGGCGTGGAATTCAAGGGCGGCCGCAGCTATATTGTCAACTTCCACCGGCCGATCTCGGGCGACGATATACGCCCTGCGCTGCAGAAGGCCCTGCCCGGCTCGGAACCTGAGATCAAGTCGTACGGAGGAAACGAACAGTTGGAGATCACAACCGACTATAAGATCAGTGACACCGGCAAAACCGACAGTCTGGTGCTCAGCGCCCTCTATAACGGCGTCAGGAGCAACTTGCCGCAGAATACCAGCTTCAGTGATTTCGTGACCGTCAAATACCTCGCCGGTACCAAGAAAGTAGAGCCCGTCATCTCCGAAGAGCTCGAAGCCGGAGCGGTCAAGGCCACGATCTTTGCGCTCATCGTCATCTTCCTCTATATCTTCGTCCGGTTCCGCGACTGGCGCTATTCGCTGGGCACGATCATCTCCCTGCTCCACGACGTATTTGTCACGTTGGCCGTGTTTTCATTCGCCGCCAATCTGGTACCCTTCACACTTGAGATCGACCAGCACTTTATTGCGGCCGTCTTGACCGTCATCGGCTTCTCCATGAACGATACCGTGATCGTATTTGACCGGATCCGCGAGAACAGCCACCTGATGAAAAATGCGACGAACGCCGAAATCATCAACCAGTCGGTCAACCAAACCCTTTCCCGGACGATCATGACCTCCCTGACCGTCTTCCTCACCATCCTGATCCTCTTCCTGGTCGGCGGCGAGGTCACCAGGGGTTTCGCCTTCGCGATGCTCGTCGGCGTGATAACCGGTACCTACTCTTCCATTTTTGTCGCCGCTCCCTTCCTGGTGGATTTCGCCAAAGGCAAACCGCTGGGCGATTCGCCGCTCACAGCCGGTAAGCCCGGCGCCGGGGCCGAGAAGGCGGCGGCCAAAGCAGCGATCACGGCCTCGCAGGCCAAATCATAATTGGCGGGGTCCATACCCCAACGTAAAAAACCCGGGGCAAGACCCCGGGTTTTTTTGAATATTTTTACCCAATTTAGCGGTGGTCCGGATGATGCACCGGTGCGTGATGGACCGGGTGATGTACCGGATGGTGATGATGAACCGGCTTATGATGCACCGGATGATGAACGGGATGATGGTCCTGCGCCATCACAAACCCTGTCATGGAAAAGAAAAGGAGTACAGCCAAGAATAATTTTTTCATTTTAGCAAAATTTGATTCAAACCTGCAAAAGGAATGCCTGATTCTACTCAATCCAAATCTCCGTTACAACCCATTATCAATCAGTTTGCTATAATTTTTGTTCCCCGGCCCCCCTTGCGGCCCCCGGAAAAATCCGAACTTTATAGATTCCTCTTAACCAGTACTTAACGAGATTCCTGACCCGGGCAACGTTAAGAGGACCAATTTTGCATCCGAATGCGTTCGACCACTTTGAAATGGATCGTCTTGTCTGCCACCTTTTTGGCAGCCATCATTGTGACAGTTCAGCTCTACTGGCTGGTAAAAGTCTATTCGCTCGAACAACGTCAGTTTAATACCAACGTCGTGAAGAGCATCCGCAGCCTGTTTGAAGACCTGCAGATGAATGATGCCCCCGGAACGCATCTCGAGTCGCTCATCGAAATCCCAACCAGAGACCTCGACTATTTCGTCTTTAAAGCCGATACCATCCCGCTAAGGGATTCGCTTATCTTCTATATCCAGGACGAATTTGCCGATTTTGGCGTGCTCACCGACTGTAAGTTGGGGGCCTACAGCAGCACGGACAAGAAGTATGTCTATGATGCCTATATCCCCGCCCCCGCGTCCCGCTATCCCAATGCCCAACCCGCAATGTGGGAGCTACCTGTTTTCTACAATAGCTTCGACCATATTCTGCTTTACTTCCCGCACCGCCATGAATATATCCTTGCACAAATGGATTTCTGGATCGTTAGTTCGGTCATCCTTTTCATCGCCCTGATCGGTCTCGGGGCCAGTTTGTTCTATTTCTACCGGCAGAAATTTCTCGCGGAGATCCAAAAGGATTTTGTCAATAATTTTACTCACGAGTTTAAGACCCCTCTGGCCGTCATGAAGATCGCTGCTGACGTGCTGGTCCAGGACTCCATTTCGCGCCAGCCTGACCGGCTGGAACGATACGCCGCCATCATTCGGAACCAGACCGAACATCTCCAAAACCAGGTAGAACGCCTCCTCCGTACCGCATCCATCGAAACCAAAGACATTCCGATCCGAAAAGAAGAGATCAATGCCCAGCAGCTCATCGAGGAAGCCCTAAGTAAAGTTCAGCCGCTCATCGACCAGAAAAAGGCCCGGGTGGAGATCAAAATGGATGACCTCGCACGGGTCCAGGCCGACAAGGCCCATCTCGAGCTGGCCCTCGTCAACCTCCTCGAGAACGCGCTGAAATATTCGGCCAATCCGCACATCGTCGTTCAGGCCGGACAGGACGAAGACGACTTTTTTATCTCCGTGAAGGACAATGGTGTTGGCATCGAGAAGCAATACCTGAAGAATATTTTTAAGAAATTCTATCGGGTACCCACCGGCGATATCCATAACGTCAAGGGCTTCGGACTCGGGCTTAACTTTGTAAAACGCATTATCGACGCCCATAAGGGCAAGATTCGCGTCAACAGTCTCCCGGGCATCGGCACGGAATTCAGATTATTTATACCCCTTAATAACTAACCCCTTTTTAATTAAATATTCGCTATGCAAACAGCTCCAAAAATAAAAGTCCTGCTGGCAGAAGACGACCTCTCCCTGGGCTATGTGAACAAAGATAACCTCGCCGACGCCGGGTACGAAGTCGTCCTGTGCCCGGATGGGCAGTCCGCCATCGACAAATTCGACAAAAATGAGTTCGGCATCTGCCTCCTCGACGTCATGATGCCAAACAAGGACGGTTTTGCAGTCGCCAGGAAGATCCGCCAGCAAAGCGACATGGTCCCCATCCTCTTTCTCACCGCCCGCTCCATGGAAGAAGATAAGATCAAAGGTTTTCAAAGCGGCGCCGATGACTACATCACCAAGCCCTTCTCCATGCAGGAACTGTTGATGCGGATGGAAGTATTCCTCAGAAGGACAAAGAAAATGCACTCCGATAAGACCGTCACCTTCACCATCGGCCAGCTCAACTTCTCCTATACCGATCTGAAGCTGACTATCGGCCAGGAGGTTTTTAACCTCACCCAGAAGGAGGCCGACCTGCTGAAATTCCTATGCGAGCATTCCAACCGCATCCTCAAAAGGGAGGAAGTCCTACTCAACGTCTGGGGTAAAGACGATTATTTCCTCGGCCGCAGCATGGACGTATTCATCACCAAGCTGAGAAAATACTTCAAGGCCGACCCGCAGGTCAACCTGGAGACCATCCACGGAGTCGGTTTCCGCTTCAATACGCCGACTCTCTAACGATCGCCGCCGCCATTTGCTCGACCGGTTAAAATATAATACTTTTGCACACTAAAAAATCAGTAATGGCTCGGTTCCTGGCATTGACCTTTGCACTGACCTATTTAACCAACATATCCGCCTTCGCCCAGCCCCGTCAGGATACCCTCCGGCTAACGCTCGCCGGCGCTGAAAAGACCTTCCTCGACAGTAACTTCCAGCTGCTCGCCCAACGGTATAATATCGACGCACAGGATGCCCTCGTCATCCAGGCCCGGCTTTACCCGAATCCTAATTTCAGCATCGGCCATACCCTCTACTCCGCACAACTTCGCCAGTTCTTCCCTACCGGCATCAATGACGAGACCACCATGCAGCTCGACCAGGAGATCCTGCTTGCCGGCAAACGTAACAAGGCGGTAAAGCTGGCCCAGGCCAACGTGGAGCTTTCCCGGAGCCAGTTCTTCGACCTATTGCGCACCCTCAAATACACGCTCCGCACCGACTTCTTCCAGATCTACTATCAACAGCAATCCGCCAAAGTGTACCAGGCCGAGATCAATGCCCTCACCCAGATCGTCAACGCCTATGCTGAGGTGGAAGGAAAGGGTTATATCTCCGAGAAGGAGGTGGTCCGCATCCGGGCCCAGCTCTATAGCTTTATCAGCGAATACAACGACCTCATCAATTCGATCAACGACACCGAAAGCGAGCTCCGTCTGATCCTCCAGGCCAAACCCAATTTCTTCGTCGACCCCATTGTCGACACCACCGCGCTCAACAAACTCGATCCGGCCCAATTTTCGCTCTCCGCCCTGATCGACTCCGCGTATCACAACAGGACCGATCTTCAGATCGCCAGGACCAATACGAAGATCAACCAGCTCAATTACGACTACCAGAAAGCGCTGGCTGTACCCGACCTCACCCTCTCCCTGGGCTACGATGAAGCGGGTTCCTTCCTTTATGGCTACTATGGCATCGGCGCATCCATCGACCTCCCCGTTTTCAACCGGAACCAGGGTAATATCAAAAATGCGAAGGCCCTGATCTCGAATACCGAAGCAACTCAGCGCTATACCCAGGCCACCGTGGACGAAAATGTTTCCAACTCTCTGCGAAAAGCATTTTCCCAGGAACGGATGTACCGGGCTATCGACCCGCGGTTCGCCGCTGATTTCGAACGGCTGACGGGAGAAGTCATCAAGAACTACGAGAAGCGTAACATCAGCATCCTGGACTTCCTCGACTTTTATGATTCCTACAAGCAGAATGCCATCCAACTAAATACCATCCTGTTCAACCGCGTTAGCGCATTCGAAGACATCAATTATTATACAGGCACTAACTTCTTTAACTAAACCGGCAAACATCCAACATTATATGCAAAACTTCACAAGATCCGGTAGCCAGCTCCTCGCTCTCCTCCTGCTTTGCAGCGGAATCGCCTACTCCTCCTGTGAGGACAAGGATAAGAAGCCGGAAGCCGATAAAGGATACGTCATCCCCGACACGGTGATGAAGGAGCTGAAGATAGACACCGTCGGGATGTCCCAGTTGGTCAATGCCGTGACCCTGACCGGTAAGGTCGGTACCAACGACGACAATGTCATTCCGGTCTATTCCCTTGTCAGCGGCAATGTGTCGGACGTCAAAGTGCTGCTCGGAGACAATGTAACGGCAGGCCAAACGCTTGCCGTCGTCCGCAGTCAGGAAATGGCGCAGTATAGCAGCGATCTGCTCAATGCGCAGACCAACCTTGCTATTGCCCTGAAGAATGTCGAAAAGACCGATGACATGTTCAAAAGCGGCCTTGCTTCCGTCCCCGACACGCTCGCCGCCGCCGTACAACTTCAACAAGCCAAAGCCGAGCTCGACCGGGTCAACCGGGTACTGAAGATCAACGGCGGTAACACCCAGGGTGAATTTGATGTCCGCGCCCCCATCAGCGGCTTCATCGTCCAGAAAGGAGTCAACAACAACATGACCATCCGCGGCGATAACAGCACCAGTCTCTTCACCATTTCCGACCTCAAGAATGTCTGGATTCAGGCAAACGTCTACGAATCCAATATTTCACTCATCCACCAGGGCGAGAATGTCGACGTCACTACCATCGCCTACCCGGGGAAAGTTTTTAAAGGCAAGATCGACAAAGTCATGAACGTCCTGGACCCAACCAGTAAAGTCATGAAGGTCCGCGTCGTCCTGCCCAACCCTGACTACCTGCTGAAACCGGAAATGTATGCCAGCATCACCGTCACGGAGAAAGAGAACAAGGAATGCCTCAGCGTGCCATCCTCCGCCGTCATCTTTGACCATAGCCAGAATTTTGTACTGGTTTACCATAGCCGTTCAGACGTCACGATCACCCCGGTTCAGGTGATCAGCACCGTCGGAGAGAAGACTTTTATAAATACAGGTGTCACCGAAGGGGAAAAGGTTATTTCGTCTCAGGCCATTCTGATCTATAATGCCCTGAACAGCTAATTCAGAATCCAAATAACTATTAAAACCGCCCGGAGATGAACAAATTCCTTAAGAGTATCATCGCCTTTTCTTTAAAGAACCGGTATTTTATCTTCTTCTGCGCCGGCCTTTTGCTGATAACGGGAATCATCACCTTCCGCAACATGCCCATCGAGGCCTTCCCGGACGTGACCAATACCGAGATCAGTATTATCGCCCAATGGCCCGGGCGCAGCGCGGAAGAGATCGAGAAGTTCGTCACGATCCCCATCGAGATCGCCATGAACCCCGTTCAGCAAAAGATCAGCCTCCGGTCTACCAGCATCTTCGGGCTATCCTATGTAAAACTGATCTTCGAAGACGGCGTCGTCGACAAAGACGCCCGCGCGCAGGTGAACGCATTGCTCCAGAACGTCAACCTGCCCGACAATATCCAACCCCAGGTACAGCCGCCCACCGGCCCCACCGGCGAGATCTTCCGCTATACTCTGAAAAGCAGTATCCGCGAC
>DATMLR010000539.1:0-22482 GCA_035570015.1 Puia sp. | reverse complement strand
GTGGGCGATCAGTCCGGATAAGAAAGTGAGGGTTCTGTTGCGGGACGTGGGGGGTCGGCGGTTGAATGGGCCGAATGATTTATGGATTGATGCGGGCGGCGGGATCTATATTACCGACCCTTATTATCAGCGCTCTTACTGGACGAGGACGAAGCCCGAGATGGATGGGGAGCGGGTGTATTACCTGCCGGCGGGGAATTCGGAGGCGAAGGTTTTGGGGAATTCGGAGGCACGGGTTGTGGCGGCGGATGTGGTCAAACCTAACGGGATCGTGGGAACGCCGGATGGCCGGTATCTGTATGTGGCGGATATCGGGGCCGGCAAAACGTATAAATACAGAATTGGAGCGGACGGGTCGTTGTCGGACCGGCGGCTGTTCGTCACGCAGGGGTCGGATGGAATGACGTTGGATGAACGGGGGGATGTCTATTTAACGGGGGATGGGGTGACGGTGTATGATACGGCAGGACGCAAAATCGCGCACATTGCCGTGCCGGAGCCCTGGACGGCGAATCTGTGTTTTGGCGGTAGGGATAAAAGAAATTTATTTATTACCGCATCGGAGGGTTTGTATGTTATCCGCATGCGCGTACGCGGGGTGGAGTAGGAATTGCCCGATCATTTCGCGGTAGCCCTGTATGGTATCGGGTTTGGCTATGACGTCCAGGGCGCCCAGGTCGATGCATTCGCGGTAGAAGTCGTTGACCTGATAAGTAGAATAGATGAAGGTTGGGATATGGCGGTATCGTTGGCTTTCCTTGAGAAACACAAGAGATTCTTTTCCGCTCATGCGGGGCATGTTCTGGTCAAGGATGATGATATCCGGCAAATCGTCGCCGGTTGTATTGTCGAGAAGGGAAATCATTTCGAGCCCGTTTTCTGCAAAGGTCAGCGCGGCATCCGGATTTGCGGCGCTCAACAAGTCGGCGAAAATGAGCCGATCGTCCATATCGTCGTCTGCAAGGAGTATCTTTGTGTACTTCATGGTGTTTTCAGATTGTGGAAATTCTTCTACAGTTCCCGGGGTCTCATTATGTGCTGAAACTCACGACAGCGTTGTGTTTGCGCCTGTCGACATAAGAAATAATCAAAAACGCGGCCATTCTTTGGAGCTGCGGGCTTATATTCGTAGCCATCAATCTAAAGATATGCGAAAATTGATCGGTTTACTTCTATTCTATCTATTGGCCGGGGGCGTATCTGCCCAACGGACTGGTTCCGTGGGAGAAGCGGGTGGGGGAGAGCATGCGGCGGCGGCCCCGGCGAAGATGCCGGCGAATAGCCGGGTATTAAATGTCGATTCATCGGTAACGACTCATTCCGAAGTAACAATCAAAGGTGAGCGGGTGCCTTACGATGCGGTGGCGGGAACGATTCCGGTCTGGGATGACAGCGGGAAGCCGATTGCGGGGTTGTTCTATACCTATTACATGCGGACGGATGTTAAAGATCGTGCGTCCAGGCCGCTCGTGATCTCCTTCAATGGCGGACCGGGAACGCCCAGTGTATGGATGGAGATCGGGTATACGGGGCCGCGGCGGCTGCTGCTGGACGATGAGGGGTATCCGATACAGCCGTATGGATTGAAAGAGAATAATTCTTCCATCCTGGATATTGCGGATATCGTGTACCTGGATCCGGTGAATACGGGGTTCTCGCGGGCGGTGAGCAAAGATATCCCGGCCTCGACCTTTTTTGGCGTCAATGAAGATATCAAATACCTGGCGGAGTGGATCTCTACGTTTGTCACGCGATATAACCGGTGGGCGTCGCCCAAGTTCCTGATTGGCGAAAGTTACGGGACGACCCGGGCCGCGGGGCTTGCGTTGGAGCTGCAGGAAACGCAATGGATGTACCTGAATGGGGTAATCCTGGTTTCGCCTACAGATCTCGGGATTGAGCGGAGCGAGTTCGTTCAGGCTTCGCTGATGGTGCCTTATTATTCCGCCACGGCCTGGTATCACAAAGTCCTGGGTGCCGATCTGCAAGCCAAGGACCTGACGGATATGCTGCCGGAGGTGGAGAATTTCACGATCAATGAGTTGATACCGGCGCTGGCGAAAGGCGGGTTCCTGGAGGAAAGCCGGAAGAAGGAATTGGCCGCCAAGCTGTCCCGTTATATCGGGCTGTCGGAAAAGTCGGTCCTGGAATCCAATCTGATCGTCCCCCCCAATTTTTTCTGGAAGGAGCTGCTACGGGACAAGGGGTTTACCGTCGGCCGGCTCGATTCGCGGTACCGGGGTATCGACAGCAAGGATGCGGGGGATGCGCCGGATTATAATGCCGAGCTTACGTCCTGGCTGCACTCTTTTACGCCGGCTATCAATATATATCTGCGGGAGGACCTTCGCTACAAGACAGATCTGAAGTACAATATGTTCGGCCCGGTGCATCCGTGGGACAATCAGAACAATCATACGGGTGAAGATCTGCGCCAGGCGATCGCTGAGAACCCCTATCTGCATCTGCTGATCCAGTCTGGGTATTATGACGGTGCCTGCGATTATTTCAATGCCAAATACAGTTTATGGCAGCTCGATCCAAGCGGCAAACTGAAAGACCGGCTGAGCTGGGAGGGGTATCGGAGCGGGCATATGCTATACCTGCGCAAGCCTGATCTGGCGGATGCCAATGAGAATTTGAGGAAGTTCATCCGGACTTCGTTGCCGAAGCCGGGAGAGCCCGCAAAATATTAGGATTTATGTATATTGGGGGATGATTAGATCGATAACGATTGTCTTCTGCGTGATGACACTGCAAGGTCTCGGGCAGCCTAGCGAACTTGCACGTTGGGAGGCCGAAGCAGGGAATGTGACGATCATTCGCGATAAATGGGGTATCCCGCACATTTATGGAAAGACAGATGCCAACGCCGTCTTTGGCTTGATGTATGCCGAGTGCCAGGAAGATTTCCCCCGGGTGGAGAAGAACTATCTGGAGGTATTGGGACGGCAGGCAGAGGCGTATGGCGAGAGTTATCTCTACAATGATGTGATGATGCGGCTGATCTATGACAGCGCGGCGGCCGTGGCGGACTATCAAAAAAGCCCCGATTGGATGCATAAGCTGCTGGATGCATTTGCGGATGGGGTGAACTACTATCTCTATAAACATCCGGCGGTGAAGCCATTGGCGTTGAAGCGATTCGA
Organism: Puia sp.; assembly: GCA_035570015.1. GTDB lineage: Bacteria > Bacteroidota > Bacteroidia > Chitinophagales > Chitinophagaceae > Puia. The sequence goes on along the minus strand of DATMLR010000539.1, from coordinate 19,333 downwards.
ACCATGGTATCCGTTGATGTTTACTGATGGGAGCGTATCGGCGACGAGCACGGGCGGATTGCGGGTGGAGGAGATCAGGGACTTCTATAGCGGGAATATGAACCGGGTGAGTAAAGTGAGTGACGTCGAGAAAATGATCCTGATGGACCGGGGGATAAAGGCGCCGGGGGATGGGGGAGGCGATGGCGGCGACGGTCGCGGTGACGGCTGGCTGCCGGATGATGCGGAGAGCGGCAGCAATGGATTTGCGCTGGCGGGGTTCCGGACTGCATCGGGGAATACCGAATTGTACATCAATCCGCACGTCCCGTTCTATTTCCGGCTCGAAGTTCAGCTGGTCAGCGATGAAGGGCTGAATGCGTATGGGGCGGTTACCTGGGGCCAGTTCTTTGTCTATCAGGGATTCAATGCGCATTGCGGGTGGATGCATACGTCGAGCCTGGCGGATGTGGCAGATGTATATGCAGAAAAAGTGCAGCGGCAGGCAGACGGATGGGTGTATGACTATGAAGGGAGCACGAGGCCGGTTGTCTCCCGGCCGTTCATGGTTTATTATAAGCGGAATGATTCTATAATCGCGATGCCGGTGACGGGTTATCACACGCATCACGGGCCGGTGCTGGCGAGCCGTGGCGGCAAGTGGATGAGCCTGCGGGAATATAACCGGTCGCTGAATGCGCTGCTGGAGGCGTGGCTGATCACGAAGGCCAATACTTTCGACGAATACCAGAAGGCGATGGAACTGCGGTCCAATACCACTAACAATACGGTTTACGCGGACGACCAGGGCAATATCGCTTACTGGCATGGGAACTTCATGCCGCGGCGGGATACCGCCTACGACTGGTCGTTGCCGGTAGACGGGAGTATTGCGGCGACGGAATGGAAGGGATTGCACGAGCTGGATGAGATCGTACATTCCTATAATCCCGCGACCGGGTGGATCGAGAATTGCAATTCCACGCCGTATTCCTCATCCGGCCGCAGCAGTCCCGTGCGGGGGAAGTATCCGGCGTATATGGCGCCGGACGGGGAGAATTTCAGGGCAGTGAATGCGGCGCGGCTGCTGGCGGGTGCGAATGACTTCACGCTGGACAGTCTGACTGCGAAAGGATATGATCATTACCTGACGGCCTTTGACGTATTGCTGCCGGCGTTGTTCGATGCCTTTAGCGGTGCGCCGGACTCGACACGGAAGGCATTGCAGGATGCGATGGTGTTGATCCAGAAATGGGACCGGCGCTCGGCGGCGCGTTCGGTGGCGACGACGCTGGCGGTGGAGTGGGGAACGCGGATATTGCGGTATGCGCCGCGGCCTGGCACGGCGGAGGCGGCTTCGGATGCGGTGGCCATGCTGCATGCGGCGCTGGAGCATTCCACGGCGGCGCAGAAGACGGGGGAATTGTCGGCGGTTATGGCCGACCTGCGGCAGCGGTATGGCAACTGGAAGGTAGAATGGGGGGACGTCTGCCGGTATCAACGGCTTACGGGGAAGATCGTGGAGGCTTATGATGACCGAAAGCCCAGTTGGCCGGTGGGGCTGGTGGCGTCGACCTTTGGGGAGCTGCCGTCGTATGTTAGCCGGGTGATGCCGGGGACGAGTAAGCGGTATGGGGTGTCGGGGAATAGTTTTATTGCTGCGGTCGAATTTGGCAAGAAGGTTACGGCGCGGACGGTTGTGACGGGTGGTGAGAGCAGTGATCCGGCTTCGCCGCATTTTACGGATCAGGCGGCGATGTACCTGAACGGGAAGTTCAAGGACGTCTTATTTTATCCGGAGGATGTGAAGGCGGGGGCAGCGGCGACCTATCATCCGGGAGCGGAGTGAACTATGTTCAAAATTAACCAATACCTACTATTATTTCTGGTCACTTTCTTTGTTATCCCGGCGCATGGCCAGACTGATACGCTGATCAGCAAGGTTCGGCCCGCGGACTTTCATCCTTATTCTCCCGTTATCGACTCCAATGCAAATGTCGTAGTCCTTAGGGATAGCGGAAGCGCTGATCTGGAAGGGGGCTTTGTTGGCTGGCAGGTAAGACAAAAGCGGTATCGGCGGGTTCTGATCAGGAATAAGAATGGATTTGACGCAGCCAAAATCAACCTCTCTTATGATCTGGCATTAAATCTATTTGGTATCCGCTTTCATGGATACACCTGTAATCTCGTAGGTGACTCGGTTGTCAAGACAGTGATTGACACCAGTGAGATTTTTCTCGACATGACCAGCGGCGGGTGGATAAAGGAGCGGATATCTTTTCCCAATGTTAAAGAGGGTTCGATCATCGAATACAGCTATTCGATTGTTTCGCATTCAATCTATACTTTCCATCCCTGGACCTTTCAGGGAGCGTATCCTTGCCTGAAAAGCACTTACCGGATGAGTTTTCCCGCGGTATTTAATTATATTGTCGGCAAACAAGGGTACTTGCCCATCACGCGTGCGGATTCGGCATGGGATTCGGTCTATCAGATCGGAATGAAGGCTATCACTACGAAATGCTATGCTATCCGATGGGAGATGATGGATGTGCCGGCATTCAGGGAGGAGCCATATATCTCGGCGCCGGATGATTATGTTTCGGCGGTCCGGTTTCAGCTAAACGAATATCCAGACCTGGAGAAGAAGAAAGAGGTTAGAGTATATGATACGTGGAATGAAGTAAATAAAGATCTATATAAAAGTAAGTCTTTCGGCGGGATCATGACCGCCTCAAGCCATTGGTTACGAAAAGAAATACGGACGATCGTAAATGACACCGTGAATGGAATGGACAAAGCGAGAGCCTTGTATGCCTATGTCCGGGATCATTTCACCAATATGGGGAGGGAAGTTGTTGCGGATGAGGATCAATCTTTAAAGGATATTTTCAAATCGCATAAAGGGAGTGTGGCGGAGATCAATCTATTGCTGACGGCGATGCTAAGGGAGGAGGGTCTCACTGCGGATGCGGTCATCCTGAGTACGAGGGACAATGGGAAGATCATTCCGAACTATCCGGTCATGGCGAATTTCAACTATGTGGTGGTGCGGCTGAAGATAGGGGGTGAGACCTATTTACTCGATGCGTCGGAGCCCAGGATGGGTTTTGGGCATTTGCCTGCGGAGTGTTATAATGGGTATGCACGGGTAGTTTCGGAGAAGCCGGACAGTGTGGATTTGGATGCAGATTCGTTGTCGGAGTTCAAGTTCAGCACGCTGATGTTAATCAATAATGACCATGGCGACAGCCTGACCGGGCCCTATTCGGCGCAGGACGGATATTTTGGGTCGCAGGATATCCGGGATGAGATTGCCGGTAAAGATGAGAAAACATATTTTGAGGCCGAGCGAAAATCATATCCGTTTGCGGTGGAGTTGACGGACTGGCGTGTCGACTCGTTAAAGCAGTATGATCTTCCGGTAACCGTCCATTATTCGATCGGGTTCCCCATCGGAGAGGAGGACCGGATCTATTTCAACCCGATGATGAGAGAGGGGATAAAAGAGAATTTGTTCTCGGCGGCGGAGCGGCACTATCCGATCGAGATGCCATTTAAGATAGACAATCTTTTCGTGATGCGGATGGAGATCCCGAAGGGTTATGAGATTGAGGAGATGCCAAAGGCGGCGCGGGTGCTGTTGGGTGATGGGGATGGCTCGTATGAGTATCTGTTTCAGGCGGATGACGAGTCGATCCAGTTCAGGAGCCGCCTGATCCTTAAGCGGACGTTTTTTCTGGCGGATGCATATCAGTCGTTGAGGGACTTCTTTGCGGCGGTGATGAAGAAACAGGGGGAACTGATTGTGTTTAAGAAGAAGAAGTAGGGGTTTTACGGTGATATTAAATGAGTTTGAGAATGCTGGAACGATTGTTGGGAGCGGTGTTTATTGAGGGGCGGGTGTGCGTGTTTTGCGGCGATAAGTTAACTGCGGCGAATTCGCCATAATTAAAAATGCGGCTGGCGGGCGGACCGGAATGGGGTCTGCAGGAGATGGAAGAGACGTAATCGACAGGTTTTCTGTAATTTACGGAAGAGGTTACCGACAACAAATGGACAATAAAAATAGGCCGATGCGGGTATTGTGGTTTGCTAATACGCCGGGGTTGAGTGCAGGGCACCTGAAGATCAGTCAGGCCGCGGGGGGATGGATCTCTGCGCTGCAGCGGGCGGTGGAGGCGGTCCCGGAGTGTGAGTTGGGGTTTGTTTTTTATACGGAGCGGGCGATGGCTCCATTCGAATTTGGGAAGACGTGGTATTATCCGGTTCAGATGCTGGGTAGCAGCAAGGGAAAGAGGCTCATGAACCGGATCGCGGGCCGGGCAGAGACCGACGAGAACCTTCCGGCTTTTCTTACAGCGGTCGAGCAGTTTAAGCCGGACATTATCCATGTGCATGGGACGGAGTTCCCATTCGGGCTGATCCTGCGGGAGGTGCGAAAAATCCCGGTGGTCGTGTCGATCCAGGGCAATCTGACGGTTTACCGGGAGAAATATTTTGCGGGGCTTTCGTTGCCGGGGTTGTGGCGGGGATGGCGGACGGGTTATCCCTTTTATGGTGCGGACTATAAGATCTGGCGTAGGCGGATGGAGATCGAGCAGGAGGTCTTGCGGCGGACGCGGTTTGTATTTGGCCGGACGGATTGGGACCGGCGGATCGCGCGGGTGTTGGCGCCGGATGCGGAGTATTTTCATATGGATGAGGTGATCAGGCCGGGGTTTTATGGGTTGGAATGGGCGGCGGGTATGCGGGCGGAAGGGGAGAATAGGGCCAGGGGGCGGCGGACGGCGCCGGTGTTTTTCACCACGTCGAGCCCGTCGATCTACAAGGGGTTTGAAACGATCATTGATACGGCGCGGGTGCTCGTTCGAAATGGGGTCGCCTTTGAGTGGCGGGTGGCGGGGTTGAAAGCGGATGATCCGCTGGTGCGGCTGACCCTGGCTGAGAGGAGGATGGATGAGTTTGCGGGGTTGAATATCCGGCTGATGGGAACGTTATCGGGGGAGGCGGTGGGGGATCAACTTTTGGAGTCGGATGCGTATATACAGGTATCTCATATCGAGAACAGCCCGAATAGCGTCTGCGAGGCGATGCTGGCTGGTGTCCCGGTGATCGCGTCGTTTGCGGGCGGGACCGGCTCGCTGTTGAAAGATGGGATTCATGGGGTGCTGGTTCAGGACGGCGATCCGTATGCACTTGCGGGTGCCATGCGCGAAGTGATCGAGCGGCCGGAGAAGCATACGACGATGGCGGCAGAGGCGAGGAGGTTGGCGCAGCGGCGGCATGATCCGGCGTCGATCGTAACGTTGATGCTGGAACGATATCGGGAGATCATTCAAAAAAATATTATCCATGAGTAACCCGGTCCGTCGACTATTTCATCTATTGGATTCGGCGCGATTGCGGGTGAGGATCTGGTGGGGTGGGTACTATAAATTTTTTGCGCGGTGCCGGGGCGTGGAATTTCTTGGGGCCTGCCGGTTCATGGGTCGGCCAAAATTCAAATTATATCCGGGGACGCGGGTGATCGTAGGGGATGGGTGTACGTTTCTCTCGGGTCATACAGATAATCTGATCGGGATCAACCGTCCGTGTATCGTCTCGGTCTATAATGCCGGAACGGTGGTGAAGATTGGAGAGAATTCGGGTTTTAGCGGGACGGTGATCGGGGCGTTCGCGGGGATTACGATCGGGAAGGATGTCAAGTGCGGCGCCAATACGCTGATCACAGACGGGAACTGGCATCCGGAGGACCCGCGGAGCGGGGAGCCGAGACCGGTAGTGATCGGGGATAACGTTTGGCTGGGTGTGGGGGTAATCGTTTTGAAAGGTGCGAAGATCGGCGACAATACGGTCATCGGAGCGAACAGTGTGGTCATGGGGGAGATCCCGGCCAATGTGGTGGCGGCGGGGAATCCCTGCAGAGTTATCCGGGATAATAATCCCTGATCTTTTTGGCGGGAACGCCGCCGACAATTGTATATGGCGCGACGTCATGGGTTACGACGGAGCCGGCTGCGACGACAGCGCCCTCGCCGATGGTGACGCCGGGCATAATAGTGGAGTTCATGCCGATAAAGGCGCCTCGTTTGATGCGGACTTCCCCGATGATCTCTTTTCCTTCATTAAAGTGGCGTGACAGGTCGTGGGAGATCACCACGCACATCGTAGTGATGGTTACGTGGTCTTCGATGGTGACGAGTTCGGGACGGCGATTATCGATGAGGACCATGTAGCCGATCTCAACTTTTTTGCCAATGTGCACGCCTTTGAGGCGGTGGAAGAAGGTGCGTAGTCTTTTCCAGGGCATGAACCAGGCCGGGATCTGGATGCAGTTGCGCCAGAAGCGGGTGAATCTGGAGACGGTCATTCCCTGGGCGTAGTCGACGACTTGTTTCATGGCTGGGGGGTAGTTAAGCGATCAAAGATTCCGGCATATTGCCGGGCGATAATGGCCCATTGATGTTTATCCATGAGGGACGCGGATGCTTTGTCGGCAAAGGTCTTCATTTCGGTTGGGTGGGCGAGTGCCCAGTCCAGTTTTTCAGCAAGGTCGTTATCGGACCCGGAGCGGAAGAATAGCAATTCATCCCGGCCAAAGATATCCGTATTCTCGATGATATCGGAACAAAGGACGGGGGTATGGAGGGAGGCCACTTCGAGCAGCATCATAGACATGGCTTCGTAGGTAGAGGGGAATACGAAGAGCCGCGCCCCGGCGATCCAGGCGTTCAAAAGCGGCTTTTCTTTGATGAGGCCTTTGAATTCTACGTCGAGACCGGAGGCGAGGTCGAAGAGCTCGCGGGAGTATTCTTTCAGGTGGGTGTGGTCGCCAAGGACGATCAGCTTTCCTTTATAGCCGGCCTTATGCAGGGCGGACAGGAGGATGTGCAGACCCTTCGTAGGGATGATGCGACCGGCGGCAAAAAGGAGATAATCCGTTGAGCTCAGCGAAAGGGAGGCAGGAGGGATGGCAGCGACGCCGTTGGGGATATAGGAAATACGGTTGGTTGGGATCAGCTTTTCATAGTGCGGGACCAGGGATTTGGACACGACGGTGAGATGGTTGGAGAGGCGGGCCTGAAACCATTCGTTGAGCTTGAAATAGGGGCGGGACCATTTGCTCCATTTTGCGTGGCGGTAAGTAAGACCGTGGCTGGTCGCGACCACCTTATACCGGAGACGAAGGAGGAGAAGTGTGAAGGCGCCGTCCATCTGGTGGAGGTGGATGGCGTCATAGCGACGCGTGAAGACAGCATGAAAAGCGGAAGCGATATAGTAATAAAAGACATTGAGCTGCCGGATCGGGAATTTTCGGAAAACAATCTGATGGGCGCCTTTGTAGTCGCCTTTGTGGTGGGTGTGCGATGCGGTAGCATAGACCGTAAAATCGTATTGTTCGGAGAGTTGCTCGATAATATTGTCGCCGACATTGGCGGCGCCGCCGAATGGGGGGAGTCCCTTGAGGCCGATTATTGCAATGCGCTTCTTAGGCATGATAAAGCTTTAGATATTCTGAAAGAACCTTCTGCCAGGAAAAAGAATCGATCGTGGATTGACGGATGCGGCAAGGGTCTACGGGTTGGATATTATCCAGAGATCGGTCGGGGAGGGTGTCGATAAAGATACCGGTCTCTTCATTCAGGTAGTCGGTGATGCCGGGGATGCGGCTCGCGAGGACGGTCTTGCCCATCGACATGGCTTCGAGCACCGAATTGTTAGCGGTGGCGAATTCCAGAGGGCGGATGAGCAAGACGGCGCCGGCGTAGAGATCGCGCAGGTCTTCATCGGAGATATCATAAAGATAGCGGGTATTGGGGAAGGGCTCTAGCTCGGGCTTCAGGCTGACGATGATGAATTGACGCTTCGGGTTGGCCCGGATGAAATCTGTTAGAAGTTTTCGGTCAAGGCCGTGGGCGCCGACACAAAGAATGTAATTATTGGCAGTGACCGATGCGAGGGCAGGGTCCCAGAAGTCCGTGTCGACGCCGTGGGGGATGAAACGGGATTTAGCACGGTATTGCTGCGGGATTGCGTTTAGCAGGTTGGTCGAGACGCAGCCGATGGAAGCTGCGTTGCGGAGGGCGCGGCGTTGGAGGAGGTGGTATTTCAGGAATAGAAAGAGGCGATGTTTGGGTTCCTTGTAATGGGCGACGACCGGAAGGACGTGGAAGGTGGTTGTGAAACTGTTGGACGGCAGAGCAAACGTACAGTCTTCGTAGAGGGAATGGACGGCGTCGAAACCCGGAGCGAGGGCTGCGCCTTTGCGGGAGATGGCGATCCTGCGTTTGAACAGGAAGTCGTGACGGCCGCTTCGGACGGTTATGACGCGGATGGGGCCTTCGCTATAATCCAGTTCGCGGCTGGCCCAGGTGACAACGGTCACTTCGTGTTCAACAGCAGCGAAATGCACGAGGCGTTGGAATCCGCTGTGCAGGGAATGATGGGAGTTGTTGGTCCAGTGGTGCGACAGGAAGAGGAGTTTCATCGTTTCGGTTTCAGTTTTACGAGGGCGAAATTCTTCAGGATGCCGGCCATTCGCATCAGGGCAATAATCGAGCCGGTGAAAGGACCGCGGTGTTTGATGGCATAGTATCGCGTCTTATACCAGGAGTTGATCGAATATTTGTTCCGGAAGCTGCGGAGCAGGGCGCTGAGCGAAGGGTTATTGTATACAGCGCCTGCAGAGGTTAGCCGGACGTTTTCAAAGATCCGGGCGTTATAGGAGATCATCACGGGGACTCCGCTGCGGGAGGCGATGTAGGTAAAGTCGGTCTCGGAGCTATATTGAACCAGGCGTTCGTCGTAGAGACCGAAGCGGTCGAAGATAGATGTTGGGTAGAGGATGCCGCGGCCGGAAAGGACGATGGAGGGTCGAATTCCGGAGAGGGTGTTTTCATCGACGGCAGAAAATTTTGGCAGATAATTGTGTTCCTTGAGGGCGCGGGTGATCCGGGATACGCCCGAAAAGGTGATCAGGCGGGGGGTAGCGGAAGTTAGTGATATCGAGCCGATCACTGCATCGGGGCCGACGGTTTTGTGGTCCTTGACGATGGTGTCAACGTAGTCGGGTCCGAAGGTCAGGTCGTCATTGAGGGTCAGGATGTGGGTGCAGTTGAGCTGCCTGGCTTTTTTTATTCCTTCGTTAATGGAGCGGGTGTACCACCAGTTGCCGTCGCCGTGGACGACGACGGCGGAGGGAAATTCGGACGCGAGCATTTCGAGGGTGCCGTCGGTGGAACCGTCGACGACGAGGATGGGGGTGATGGTAATTGGATGGGTATAAGATTGCTGTTGAAGACAGGTAAGGATGGCCCGAAGGCTGTTCGTCCGGTTGAAGGTGGGGATAACGGCGCCGATATGGATAGTAAAGTTATTCATACTTCAGGGTGTTCTTTCCAAGCTGCATTTTACGGGACCGGATCACGGCGGGCTGCGCAGACGTCACCATCGTAACACCGCAATAAAGCGCGAGGGAGATAAAAAAGGCTTTAAAGAAATAGTCTTCCGAAAAGGCGATGATCCCGACCAGGATGAGCATCGACCATGCGTTGGCGTGGCTTCCCAGCAAGCGGTAAAAACTGCGCCAGTTGAGGTAGAAGAAAAAGAGAAAGAAGAAAATCCCGTAGGTGCTCAGGAGGATGCCGATGCCGTTGTTGCGGTGCAGTTCGCGGAGGTCGGCGTTGTAAAAATTTTTACCAAACCGCATTTCGACGTTACGGCCGGTGCCGATGAAGGGATGTTCTTCCAGGGAGCGCAGGTCGGCGAAGAAGCTGCTAAAGCGGGATTCGCCTGTTTTCCGGCTGCCGCTTTTGGCGATCTGCTGGTCGATCTTGCTGCTCAGGAAGTCAAGGCGGGTAAAGGCGAGGAAACCGATCGTGCCGACGAAGATCAGCGTGAACAGCGAGATGACGGGACGGCGGACGATGAAGTCTTTGAGGTAGGCTACAATTACAAAGAACAGGGCAAGGTAGGTTGTCGTTGACAGGGTGGTCAGGATCGTGATAATAAAGATGAGGTTGAATTTTGAAGTCAGCTTTTCTTTCCGGTGGAAGAGGTTGATAAAGAGGGCAAGGCAGAGGAAACCGCCGTGGGTACCGGGTTCCCAGTAGAATCCGGAGTTGCGGTTGAAGGTGATCTGGCCGAGGTTAAAGATGATCATGTTATAGGGAGCCTCATAGAGCTCGCCGGTCGCGGCTCGGTGGAAGGGGCATTGCGTATATTTGGCTACATGGTCGATCAGGAAATGGGCGAGCGGTTTTATCAGCACGCAGGGGACGTAGAAAAAGAGGCTGATGACGGCGAAGACGTAAACAAAGCGAACGAACTGATCGAAGAACTCACGGCCGAGGATGCGAATGGCGAGGACGGCGAAGAGGATGCGGAGATATTCGCCGAGGAATGTTTTGATGGGAAAGACGTCATAAACGAGGGTTTGGGAGGCCTGGAGGATTGTCAGGACAATAATGTAAATCCAGAAATAACCGTTCAGGCGGGTGTCTTCTTCCCGCTTTAAAAACCAACACCCCAGCAGGATAATGAAGGAGATGCCAAGCATTTCGATGGACTCGTAGAAAAAGGGGTTGGCGGTGTTGGCGACGAGCAGGAACATCGTCAGCCAGTTCATCCAGGGGGGGTTTCCCCCGGCGACGGGTGCGCGAAGGGGGGCGTTAGCTGGCATGGGGGCGGGTTTTGTTTTTTCGCAAGAGGATGAAGAGGGCGTCGCGCCAGAACCAGGAATGTTTTGTAGCTACATGGTGACGGGCCGACTGGGTGCCCGAAAAAAGATATCGGGGGATGAGGGGCCAGTGGAGATCTTTGGTGGTCAGGATAATCTCGTCGGGGGACCAGGTATCGCCGAGCCGGTCGGCCAGCAGGGCGAAGGTTGTTTGTTCTGAAAAAGGCTCATTAAAGATGCGCATGAATTGCATGAGCGTTTCGAATTCCGGATAGTGGTCGTAGACTGAGCCGGAGAGGTAAACGACGCCGCAATTGATGGCGGGTTTTTCCATCAGGTCTTCGCGGTTGAGATAGCGGACTGCGGGCGGATGGTAGTGATGGGCATTGTCGCGGGAAATACGCATCGTGCAGCCGTTTGTCGGGGCGGCGGGGAGGGTCGGTTCAGCGAACCAGAGGACGTCGGTATCGCAGTAGAAAACCGGCCGCTGTTCGGCTTCGGCCAGGAGGGACAGAAGTTTGCGCGCATAGGGGTTGACGTGTGCGAAGTCGATGATGGACTGGCGGCCTTTACTGCGATGCCAGGCGGCGCAGTCTTCCCAGGACTTGATCTGATATGGGTAGGGCCAGAATTTCAGGGCAGCCTGAAGGAGATCGATGGGGGTTCCATCGGAAATGAGGGTAAGCCGCGGGATCTTTTTCCAGTTGTAGTAGATAGATAGCAGGACGGCTTTCATCATGTTAGCTCCTCTATAGCCGGAGAAGAGCAGCAGATCGGTATCGGCCAGCGGTTTATCGGCGGAGAGCTTGCGGGGGAAGGCGAAGGTAAAGGCGATGCGGCAGGAGTGGCCCAGCAGGTTATAGAACCTCGTGACGAGGATCGATGTGATGGTTGGGTTCCGTATTGCGGTCGGGTTCGGTATGTTGGTTACTTTACCCATATGCCGGTAGATTTGCCGCTCATGATCTTATTATATTGAATCCGGTATAGGATGGTCACCGGCAGACTGGTGCAGATCATGGCGAGGATGACACCTTTTGGGCCCAGGTGAAGGACCTTACAGAAAAGCCACGCAAAGGGAATGGTCATGAAGATCGTAAAGACGGCGGTGTAGAGCTGGAGCCTGATCTTACCTGTGGCGTTCAAAAAGATATGCTGTGGTGCGGCGATTAAACTGATCAGGGTGAAGATGCACATCGTGATCTGCATATCCAGGGGTACGTGTACCTGACGAACCCAGAGGTGGATCAATTGACCGGCAAGCATGGTCTGGAGCATGACCCCGGCCATCAGCAGGTAAGTTACCTTTTCCATGCGGCGGACGGTGTACCTGACCCAGTCGAACTCCTGGCGGACGTAGGCGTCGGTGAAAGCAGACCAGTAGGTGGCGGTGATGATACCGTTGATCAGCAGGGCAATCGTAAAATACTTATAAGCGACCGTATACACCGTGACGGTATTTGGGCCAAACCAGCGGATGAGCATGATGTTGGCGCTGGAGTACATCACGATGAAGGCGATCTGGATGATGAAAAACTGGACGCCAAGGCCGAACAAGTCTTTGGAATGACTGAACCGGATGAATCGGATGTCCGGGGCGATGGACCGGTACTTCCACCCGAGGAACAGGAGGTTGAAGAGCAGCAGAACCAGAACCGGCGCGGCGCTGAAGACGACGGATACCGTGAAGAGGTCGCCGGATGAAGTGGTGCGGGTCAGGATGAAGATGACGATCAGCGACAAAAGGTTGCCAAGTGGGGAAATCAGGTTGCTCAATGCGGGCTCCTGATGGGCGAATAATACGTTGCCGATCAGGTTGAGGATGAATTGAAGACAGAAGAAGGAAAATACGACCAGCATGGTGCGCTGGAGGATGCCGGCGTACGATGGAGCGAGGCCCAGGAGGTGTGCCCAATTGAGGAAGGGGCTGACGATCCAGAACAAAACCATCAGTGAGAGGAAAATGCCGGCTACCCATGCGTATGACGTGCTGATATAGACTTTGGCGAGCTTCGCATCCCCTTTGGCCAACGCTTCCGAGAGCTTGTTACGGAGACCGTTCCCTACCCCGATATCGAAGAAGGAAAACCAGCCGACGATCTGGGCGATGGTTTGCCAGATGCCGTAGCTGGAATTGTCCAGGTATTTGATGGTCATCGGGACGAGCGCAAACTGACAGGCGATACTGAGGCCTTTGATCAGAAAGGAAAAGACGATATTCTTATTGGCCTTTGCGGTTCTCGCGTGGCCCCCGTTAAACTGATTTTTTATTTTGGTCAGCGTCAGCATACCGATCAATCTTTGAAATAGGCGGCTTTCTTCATTTTTTTCCGGCTTCGCGGTGTATCATTCAATACGACAATCATGTTCTTCACCGTTTCTTCTTCGGCTGTATTATTAATAAACGACAATTCCTTCACCGTGCTGAAGCCGATCCGCAATACGAAGAGGTTGATGTCGGCGTAGGCGGCCATGATCCGGGCGTCGCTAAGAATGCTGATGGGAGGATTGTCGACGATGATGAATCCATAGGAGGCCCGCGCTTCACGGATGAATTTTTCCATGGCGGGAGTGTCCATCAACTCTGACAAGTGACTATCCGGCTGGCTGGCGCGGATGAAGCAAAGCCCGGGGATTTCAGTAGGGGTCAACAATTCGCCGAATGCGGCAGTTCCTTCGAGGTAATCGGTCAGATCCATTCGCGGGGGTTGAGCGCCGACCAGCTCTTCGAGATGGGTGTTGTGGCGGTCTGCCTGGATGAGCAAAGTTTTCCGGGTAGAAAGGGCGAGGAGAGAAGCCAGATTTGCGGCGATAAAGGATTTGCCTTCACCGGAAGTTGCGGAGTGCAAGGCGATCAGGGCCGAGTTGTTGATCGGGGGCTGGTTCTTGTCTTTCAGCAGTTGACGCAGGTTGGCGCGCAGGTTCCGGAAGGATTCGGCGATCTCGGAGTGGGGGTGTTGCATGACGGTCAACTCGGTCTTCAGGCGGTTGTGCGGAATGAGGCCGGCGACGGAAAGGTGGAGTGCGGCGGTTGCTTCCTCCGGCTCGCGCAGGCGATCATTAGTATATTCGCGCAGCAGAACGATGCCGAGAGTAAGGAGCATCCCGAGGAGGACGCCGATGGCGGCGCTGATGAGGGGCTTAAGTCCGATGGGGCCGGTGGTGGGGATCGTTGCCGGGTCGAGGATCTTAGCGTCGGGGTTATTGGAAGCGAGGGCGATGCCGGCTTCGGCGCGTTTCTGCAACAAAAAATTGTAGAGGGTGCTATTGACGTCGAAGCCTCTTTTGATATCGAGGAAAGAACGTTCGGTAGCGGGAATATTTGTCAGCCGGTTGTTGTTCTCCTGCTTCTGGAGCTCGAGGCTGGCGATCTGATCGCGGGTGGCAGCGAGATGGCTGCCGATATTGTTCTGGATCAGTTTTTGAGTAAGCGTGATGTCGTCACCCACAGCGATCATTTTGGGATTCTTAGGTTGAACGGACAGGGCAAGGGCTGCGCGTTGGCTGTAAAGAGAAGCCAGTCTCTGGACATTGGCGCTGAGATCGGGGTCGGGGTCGCCCAATGGGGGCGCGACGAAGCTTTTCAGGCTATCACCGACATTGAGGTGACGGTTGAGACCACTGTAATAATCCACTTTCAGCTTAAGCAGGTTCTCCGCTTTGTCGAGGTCTTCGACCTTTTGGAGGACCATGGCTCCTTCGGTGGTAAGGTCGACGACTTTATTACGGGTTCGGAAGTCAGTATAGCGGTCACCGGAGACCCGGAGGGAGTCGGCTACACCGGAGATCTGGCTACGGATGAAATTTAGGGTGTTGATAGCCGACTGATTTTTCTGGTCGAGGCCGAATTTCAGGTAGGTATTTCCCAGCTCGTTAAGGTAGTCGACGTTGCGCAGTACGTTCTCGCCTTTCAGGTCGACATTCAGGACGTCGGATTCGGGAGCGACGATCTTTACTTCGAGGGCACCCTGGTATTCGATCGCCATGAAATTTAGGTCATTGAAAACGAGGATGTATTGGGTGCCGGCCGCTGGAAGAGTATTTGTGATCGGGAAAAGCGTGAAGCGGAACCAGTTGTTGACAAACGGCTGGCCGAAGGCGGCGGCGGTGGAGAAGCGGATGATGCGGTCGGTGTCGGCAATGCGGTCCTTGTGATCGCATTCGACACGATAGCGGGTTGCAGAAAGGGGAGTGATGGTTAACTCGACACCCTTCAGCACGGAGTCGTCGGAGAAGCTGACCACATATGGATCTTCCTTATAGATATCTTTTTTGCCGATGATGGCCCCTTTCTTATACCAGCGGGTTTTCCAACCAAGGTTTTGCAGCGTCTGGAGTTGGAGGCTGTAGGCGGAGACGACGGTCTGTTCGTCCTGGACATTGATTGGGTTCTGTTGGATCTCCAGGTTATTGTCAAGGCTGCTGCTGTTAAAGGGTACCTGATGGGGAGAATTGATGAGGAGGATGGTCATGGTGCTTCGGTAGCTACCGGGGAAGGCCCGGTGCAGGACGAAGGCGACGCCGAAGCCCAGGCCGCCGGCGAGGAGGAACCAGAACCAGTTGCGAAGGATGGCGGGGAGAATCATCTGTTTATTGAAGCTCTTGCCGCTATGATACGTATTGGGGTCCATGGGATAGCTTTATTTTAGATAATTCAGCAGCAGCAGCAAGGCGGAAAGAGAGCCGACGACAATACCGACGAGCGGCAACTTCTGCTGCAAGCCTTTGTTCTTGCCCGGCTGAAGAATGACGACGTCGTCCGGCTGGAGATACCACGCCGGGGATTGGATGGCTGACTTGCTGTTGAGGTTGAGGGAAAAGGTTTTGGTGCCGGCCGTCATTGGGCGCAGAACGAGGACGTCGGCGAGTTTAGCATAGTCGGTAGTGCCTTGTGCGAGGCTGATGGCGTCGAGGACGGTGATATAACTATTGTAATTATAATAGATACCCGGCAGCTTCACTTCTCCAAGTACGGTCACTTTGAAGTTGAGCAGCCGGACTTTGACGGTGGCGTCTTTGAGATACTGTTTTGAGATGGCTCGGACGGTGTCTTCTGCTTCAGTGACGGACAGGCCGGCTACGGGAATCTTGCCGAGCATGGGGAGCGTGATATTGCCGTCGGCGTCGACCACGTTGCCGTTGACGGCTTTGGAGGTTGTGCCTTCGTAGGCCATGGCCAGGGAGACTCCGTTGGTCGTAGGATCCGTCATTTTGGAGAGGTCCTGGTCGGGAGTTGCGATCCCGACGTAGAGGTTGTCTTTTGGCCGGATATGATAGACGGGCGCAGGCCTGGGGCCCGGAACGGTCTGGTCCGGGCTGAGGTCTTGCATGATTGTCAACTTTTTAGCAGTTGTACAAGCGCAAAAGAGAAACAGCGAACATGCAAGGGTCGAGAGGGAGGTTAAATGGACGTTTTTCAAAGTCTAAAATGCATTTTTACGGGTTTTTTTCCCGATAAGTGTGAGAAGAATAATATAAAGATCGAGCCAGAAATTCCAGTGTTCGATATACCAGAGGTCGTGGAGGGTCCTTCCCCAATATTGGAGTTTGGTTTCGGTGGGCCCGCGCCAGCCGTTGACCTGTGCCCAGCCGGTGATCCCGGGTTTGATCGTGTGCCGCATCATATAGGCACCCATTTTTCGCTGCAAGGTCTTATTGAGGTTGAGGCGGTGTGGTCTGGGGCCCACAATGGACATATCGTTGGTAAGGACGTTGAGGAGCTGGGGCAGCTCGTCGAGGCTATATTTTCTAAGGAACTTGCCCAGGCTGGTGATTCGATTGTCGCCCTCAACGGTAGACAGGAGCTTATTGTTGGCGGTGGGTTGGTGACGCATGCTTCGGAATTTATAGATCGTGAAGGGTGCGCCGGTCACGCCAAGGCGGTGGGTCTTAAAGAAGACCGGGCCCCTGCTGGTGAGTTTGATGGCAATGGCGATCAGCGCCCCCAGCGGCAGGAGGAGAAGCATCATAAGGGAGGAGAAGCCAATATCGAAGGCTCGTTTCAGGAAGCGGTTCGCATAGGCGTCGAGGGGGAAGGTCCGCATCTGGAGCAGGGGGATATCGCCGAGTGTATTGACTTTGAAATGGATCTCCCGGGCGCCCGTGAAATTGGGAACGAGATGGGTGCGGACTCCGTTGCGTTCTGCGACGGCAATCAGGGTTTTGATCTTCTCGACCTCTGAAAGGGGCAGAACGATAAAAGCGTCTTCGAAGGGCCGGGTATCGAAGATCTTCTGGAAGTCGTTGACGGACCCGATCACGTCATAATCCGGGTCTTTGGAGGACCGGTAATCAGGGTCTTTGGAGGACCGGTCGGCGAGGAGGCCGATTGGTTTGATGCCAAGGTATTTATTGGTCAGAAAGTAATCCTGGAGTTGTGCACCCAGCTTTGTGTCGCCGATGATGATGGTCGGTTTGAGATAGAGATGAGTTTTGAAAAAGTAGCGGAAGAAGATCCAGGACGAAACACAGAATTTCAACAAAAAGAAAAGCGAAACGGCGGAGAGATATTGATGTTTGGGGCAGGTGCTCCGGTCGAAGACCAGGAGGATCAGGGAAGTGAATGCAAAATAGTAGACAAAGCGACGAATGAGGGACCGGGCCATTTTGGGGAAGTCCAATTTGAGGTCGCGCAGATTTTCTACAAAAATTGGGCTAATGATAATATAACCGGCATTGAGGACAATCAAAAGGTTCTTAAGGCATTCCGGGTCGCCCTCATCGAGAAAAACCCGAACGAGAAAAAACGACGCGTTCAGGATAAACAGATCGATGGAGAGGATCAGCAGATGAATTTCCCTGGGTCTCAATTTCATTGGAAACGGTTAAGATTAAAGCACAAAGAACACTGGTTGCCTCCCTTTCGAGAGGAGATGATTCTAAGGCACAGCAAGGGTCAGCAAATGTTTCTCCGGTCCAATGCGGGACTGTTAGGGATGTGCGGGAAGCTCTTAACAGATAGTGGAATAACGTTTGATGGAAGTAGAACCAGGTATGAGGCGAGGGTTTCCTTGGTACGAAATTTAAAATTCCGGGATGAAACCGATATATCTTATTTTATCAATACTGATGCCAATTTTTGCAGGAATCGCTTCTGTTCGCGGAAACTCCTATTACTTTTCCGCTATGAATGGGGATGATACAAGGTCACCGGCGCAGGCTCAGAATACGGCTACTCCCTGGCGAAGCCTCACGAAGCTGAATCAGATCTTTCCGCAATTACAGCCGGGAGATTCGGTATTGTTCAGACGGGGTGAGGTGTATTATGGGTCGATCGTGGCCGGGGCTTCAGGCGCTGAGGGGCGGCCGATCGTACTGGCGGCTTATGGTCAGGGTTATGCGCCCATCATCAGCGGTTTCTCGCGGCTGACCGGGTGGAAGGCGGGAGGCGCTAATGGTGTTTGGCAGGCGCCGTGTCAGGGGTGTGGCTTGCGGGTGAATATGGTAACGGTCGAGAATGTGGCGCAACCGATGGGGCGGTATCCGAACAGCGGGTATCTGACGATCCAGACGCACAGCGGGAACAATTCGATCACGGATCCGGGACTGTCGGGCGGCGCGGATTGGACGGGGGCGGAGGTGGTGATCCGAAAAAACCGGTTCATTATAGACCGGAATACAATTCTGTCGCAACAAGGCGGGACGCTGACCTATAAGGGCGGGTCCTATTATCAGCCGACGGACAGGTTCGGCTATTTTATTCAGAATGATATTCGGACGCTGGATCAGCCGGGGGAATGGTATTATGACCCGAAGGGGCATACGATGAATATATACTACGGCGCGGGACCCGTGCCGCCGGATGTCATGGCATCCAGCGTAGAAACGCTGGTGACGGTCCAGGGGAAACAGAATATATTTATCACCGGCCTGACATTCACCGGAAGTAACGGCAATGCCATTAATCTCACGGATGCGGCCAATATCGTTGTAAGCGAATGTCGGATCTATTACTCGTCGCTGGATGGGGTAAATGCTATCCGGTCGAACAACCTGACTCTATCCCATCTGACTGTGGATCATTCCAATGACAACGGGATGAATATCAGCGGGCAGAACAACGTGGTGTCGGATTGTATCGTACGGCATTCGGGGAATTTCCCGGGCATGGGAAATCCCGAGCATTCCTATATCGGGATCAATATCAGCGGTCAGAACAATACGGTACAGTACAATACAGTGGACACGACCGGATATGTGGGGATTTTTTTCCTCTTAGGTCCCAATCTTATCAAGAACAATATGGTGAACTATTTCTGTTATCTCAAGGATGACGGTGGCGGGATTTACACCTGGTCAGGGGATATCGATTCGGCTGCGGTGCGGAATGCAGGGGTCATTACGGGAAATATTGTCCTCAATGGGGTGACGGCGCCGGACGGGACCGACAAAGCGCACGCGGCCATTGCCAACGGGATCTATCTCGATGAGAATTCGAGCGGGATCGAGGTAAGCGGCAATACGGTTGCGCATTGCACGTCCGGCATCTTCCTGCAGGATGTGCACGAGGTGACGGTGAAGGGCAATACAGCATATGACAACCAGGCGCAGATCGAGATCCGGCATGCGTTGGACAAGGGGACGCTGCGCAACAATGAACTCTCGGGCAATACGGCTGTGGCGGCGAAGGGCGGGCAGGTCGTGCTGTTGATGAGCGCAGGCGTTACATCGGGG
>DATMLR010000538.1:0-15859 GCA_035570015.1 Puia sp. | reverse complement strand
CCGTGTTCGGCTTTGAGGGCGCCACCATATTTATCCACGACGATCGGGACCAGCCGGTCGATGAACCCCGCATACCGGTCAACTTCAAGCGCCGTTCCGAAAGATTGTGTGATCACGAAATGGATATTCCCGTCTTTGGCATGGCCGAAGATGATCGCATCGTCATATCCGAATTCGCTAAAAAGCGATTGTAAGTCCGTCAACGCATCTCCCAGTCGGTCAACTGGAAACGCAATATCTTCAAGGATGACGGTAGTACCGCTTTTCCGGACGGCCCCGACCGACGGGAACAGTCCTTTGCGCACTTTCCATAACAGTTCCTGTTCGGCTGGGTCCCCGGTAAATGCCGGCGGATACAGCATCGACAGTTTCGGCGCTGCCTGCAGAAATCGATCCAGCCTTTGATTGAGCCCTACGGTATCCTCCCCTTGATATTCGACGAGAAACGCTGCCGCTGACGGCGGCAGGCTCTTCAATTCCGGCGGCATCCGGGGCACGGCTTCCACCGCGCGAAGCGACGCCCGGTCCATTAGTTCTACCGCCTCCGCGCCGGATTGGATCAGGGCAGGTATCGCGCCGCAGGCTGTCGGAAGATCGGGGAAATACAACAGCCCTGTGGATCTGAACGGCAGCTGCGGGATCGTCTGCAGCGACGCCGATGAGATAAAAGCAAGCGTCCCTTCCGCTCCGATCAGCAAATGAGCCATGATGTCCAGGGGATGCTCATAGTCCAGGAAGGCGTTCAACGAATAGCCCATCGTATTCTTCGTCCGGTATTTCTTCCGGATCTTCTCCCGCAGGTTGGTGTCTGAAAGGATCAGTTCCCGCAGCGATGCCAGTTCTGCGGCGATGCCGGGGCACTCCCTCAGGAACCGGTCATAATCGCCGGGTTCGGCGGTATCAAATGTCCCACCGCCGGGAAGAATGAATCGGATATGCTTCAACGTGTGGTAAGCATTGTTCACCACACCGCAGCACATTCCGCTGGAGTTGTTGGATAAAATACCGCCCATCATCGCGGCGGCAATGCTGGATGGATCGGGCCCGATCTTCCTGCAAAACGGCTTTAGCCGGGCATTCACCATGGCGCCGGTTACCCCGGGGCCTACCCGAACGATCTGCCCCCCGTCTATCGGCTCCACCCGGCTCCAGTGTCGGCTCAGATCGACCAGGATCCCGTCCGTAACGGCCTGGCCCGACAGGCTGGTACCGCCGCCCCGGAAGACCAGGGGAATGTTGTGGCGGTGCGAGAATCCGAATAAAGCCGCGATCTCTTCTTCCGATATGGGTTGGACCACCGCCTTTGGCAAAAGGAAATAGAAACCGGCATCTGATCCAAACGTGACGCGGTCAATATACCGGGCCCTGATCCGTTCAGCGGGGAGAAGTTCTTGCAGCGCTTTTCCAACATCCATGGCCGCAAGATATGGAAATCAGCCAGTCCGGCCGTCGCCCGCGAGGTCAAAACCCCGAAACATCCTTTCCATCCGCGAGACTCTGCCGGAACCGGGTAACATACGATTTAGCGCCCAGGTTATCGTCGTGTAGCAATTCCAAGCACTTGTCCGCATACTTCAACGCAGCGGTCTTATCACCCAGACCCGCATAACCCTTCGCCAGCCCAAAATTCGTCAGCCAGATCCCGGGGGCTTTATCATAATTGACCTTATAGGCGTTGAAAGCCGCCTGATTCCTCTTCATCCGAAGGAGGTTGCTGGCGTAAGTATAGATATCGTCAATGGTCCCTTTTGGAAAAGCGATTTTCAATACCGAGTCTGCCTCATGCACCCGGCCTACTTCGTTCAGCAAACCCGCATAGGTACTAAGCGTCCGAAAATTTGCCTCCCCGAAATAGGTATGGATCGAACGGTCTGCCCAGCTGAGGCCCTCTTCAATGTTCACGTTATTGACCAGGCAAAACTCGGCGGCCTGCTCCATGTTCTGCCAATATTCATAGAAACTGCCGCTGTTGAAAGCATATCGATACGCATCTACCTGGGTCTTCTTCAGATCGACGGCAATCGTAAAGGGGATTTTGACCTTCTCCCATTGCAGGGAAGCCACGGCGCTGCTGTCGGTCTCGGCGCCGAAGTCATATTTTAACCACTCGACACCTTCCGTCGTCTTTATCACGGGTACTTCTACCCGCAGCACGTCGCTGCCTGGGTTGTAATAGAAGGAGCCCCAGGCATTGTCATCTTTGGAGAAGACGAGCGTTGCTTTCTCGGGTCCCATCGCGATAAAAAACCCATATTTGCCCGCCGCCAGGGGTTTCCCTTCGACGGTGACATCTGTGGAAAATTCGATGGTCGTATTCTCATTTGCGCCGGCCCGCCAGGGCGCCGCCTTGCTCGTTCCATAGTGATAATCGACAAAACCGTAGGGCACGAGGTCACCCCATATCTTTCCTTCCCGCCCATTGACCGCCGGCCGGCTATAGTGGATGGTGACGTCCGTGATGCCGATCTGCTCCGAAACAGCGGCCATCTTACTTGCCCGTGGCGTTTTGACTTGCCCCGAAGCAGCCAGGGACATCGACAGGAAGATCGGCAGGAGGATGTTGCTCGTAGCGCTCAATGTAAAGTTCATGGAATGGTGATTTAAAAGTTGTGTGAAAATCTCTCCCTATCCACGAACGCGCAAAAAATTTCGACCAATTTCAATAAATCTTCGTTGAACGCGGCGACCGGGGCAATACGAAAAGAACAATTATGCAGACAAAACGTTCTGCAAATAAAAAACCGCATGCGAATTATAACATTGGAAGAGCATTTTGCAAGCCCATCCTGGCTCGATGGTGCCGGACGCGGGACAAAAGAGCTGGCCAAACACCCACAAAACCCGTTGAAGGAGGTTCCGGCCAAACTGATCGATCTGGGAATGCAACGGCTGGCGGAAATGGACGCGGCAGGTATTGACATGCAGGTCCTGTCCCTCAACTCGCCGGGGGTGGAACAACTGGATGAGGCAGAGGCCGTTCCGGTGGCGAGGGAGACAAATGATTATCTGGCTGCGGCGGTCCGGGCCTTTCCAGACCGTTTCGGGGGATTCGCGGCTTTGCCTTTGGCCCGGCCTGAAGACGCGGCAAAGGAGCTGGAGCGCATGGTGCACGACCACGGATTCAAAGGAGCTATAATCAATGGACATGTGCGGGAGCGTTACCTCGACGATCATTTTTTCTGGCCGGCGCTGGAGGCCGCGGATGCGCTGGGAGTGCCGATCTATCTGCATCCGACGCAGCCGCCGAAAGCAGTGACGGATATCTATTTCTCCGGTTTTTCAACCGAAGTGGACTATATTTTTTCGACGGTGGGCTGGGGCTGGCATATTGAAACGGCGGTTCATGTCGTCAGAATGATCCTCGGCGGTGTCTTTGATCGCTTGCCCCGGTTGCAGGTGATCGTCGGACATATGGGCGAAGGCCTACCATTTATGCTCGAACGCATGAAAGCAACGTTGGCACAGCGGCTGACAAAGCTTCAGCGGCCGGTGGAAGCCTATCTGCGGGAAAACGTCCATTACACCTTTGCCGGGTTTAACTATACAGCAACATTCCTCAATCTTTTGATGGAAGTAGGAGTTGACAGGATTATGTTCTCCTGTGACTACCCTTACGGTTCGATGAGCAAGGGGCGGGCCTTCCTTGACGGACTTCAGGTAAGCGATGCGGATAGGGAAAAGATCGCATCTGGAAATGCGGTGAAGTTAATGGGGTTGTAGGGGTTAATGGGGTTATAAGGGACCCGCCGGGCTTATCAAAAAAGAAATATATATACTTTCATTAAATAAATGAATATTCTTTTATCTTTGCCCCTGATTACTATATGCGACCCCGCGACATCCATAAGGAAAATCTGGTCAAATCGAAGGCTATCGAGTTGATAGTCAAGGAAGGACTCGAAGGCTTCAGCATGAACAAGCTCGCCAGGGCCTGCAAGATCTCGGTCAACACTCTTTATATCTATTACAAGGACCGGGACGACTTGATCGTAAAGATTGCCCGGGAGGAAGGAAAGCGGATGTCCGATATGATGCTGGCGGCATTCGATCCGAATGCCGCTTTCGAAGAGGGCCTCCGGGTTCAGTGGAAAATCCGCTTTGAATATCTCAAAGACAAACCGTTGCTGAAATCCTTCTTCGACCAGCTGCAAAGCTCGACCTATCAGGAACAGATTGCCGATAGCCTGAACGAGTTCACGGCGGCTGTGACCCTTTTTATGAAAAATGTCATCGCCCGCGGCGAAATGGTCGACGTACCTGCGGAGGTTTATTGGTCGGTCGGCCTGGCTCCACTGTACAGCTTGATCAACTTCCACCATAAAAAGCGGGGTCTGAAAGGGCGAGCATTTGAAGTCAATGCAACCATACTCTGGACCACCTTCGACCTGGTTGCAAAAGCGCTTAAAAAATGAACAACTACCAAGATCAATCCGATTACGATGTAATCATTTCGGGTGCCGGACCGGTAGGGCTTTTCCTGGCGGGTGAATTGGCCCTTGCCAGGTGTTCAGTCCTGATACTGGAAAAAGCAGAAAATCCGCACTCACCCTTAAAACGGCTTCCTTTCGGGATCCGGGGACTTTCGGCGCCCACGATTGAAGCCCTATACCGTCGTGGGTTACTCGATGACCTTGAGGTTCCCAGTCGCCTAAAAAACCCACATGCAGGTGCTGTCCAGGGGCCGCGCCGTCAGGTTGGACACTTCGCCGGCATTCCAATTCACGAAGGCGACATTGACATTTCGCAATGGGCATATCGGTTGCCAAGCTCTACTGAGACCGCTTTAGTTTCCGAAATGGAGGAGTTGGAAACGGTGCTGGCGCGCCGTGCCCACGCTCTGGGTGTAGAGATCAGGCGAGGGGTTGCCTTGACGGACTTTCATCAAACCGGTGGCGGGCTGTCCGTTCAAGCCGGTGATCAATCTTTTCAAAGTAAATGGCTTGTGGGCTGTGACGGAAGCCGAAGCGTCGTTCGCAAGATGGGCGGCTTCGAATTCGCCGGTACGGAGCCGGCATTTACCGGCTATACTACCCAGCTTGACATCGCCGACCCGGAGAAGCTCAAGCCTGGCCGAAACGTTACGGCCAGAGGGATGTACATGCAGTCACAACCAGGCTACGTCATGATCCAGGATTTTGATGGCGGAGCATTTCATACTTCGGAAAAGCCCATCACGCCTGAGCGCGTGCAGGAGGTGTTACGCCGGATCTCGAACACCGACGTTAGCATCACCGCCCTACATATCGCTACCACCTGGACGGACCGGGCCCGGCAGGCCACCTCTTACCGCAACGGACGGGTCTTGTTGGCCGGCGATGCCGCCCACATTCATTCGCCGCTGGGAGGCCAGGGTCTCAACCTAGGACTTGGTGACGCCATGAATCTGGGTTGGAAACTTGCGGCAACCATCCACGGGAAAGCGCCGGAAGGCCTGCTGGACAGTTATCACGCCGAACGCTACCCGATTGGGGCGCAGGTCCTTGACTGGTCACGCGCCCAGGTTGCCATTATGGGACCGGAACCCCATTCCCGTGCGCTCTATGCTATAATCAGCGACCTCATGGCCACGCGTGATGGCGCCACTTATTTTGCCGGACGGGTGCGAGGTATCAACACCCACTATAATCTCGGTGGCGATCACCCCTTAGTGGGCTGCAGTATTCCAAACTTCGAGTTGCAGGACGGTTCCCGTATTGGCGAGCTCATGCGCGATGGGCAAGGTTTGCTCATTGACTTCGGCGCCTCTAAGTCCTTGCAGCCATTGGCCATCCAATACGGCGATAACCTTAGATATGTCACCGGCCCGGCTGAGATCGAGCTTGGCATTACCGTCGCACTCGTCCGCCCCGATGGGATTGTAGCCTTTGCGACCGGCGACGAACCTGATCCGATTGCAGTCGCCGGCGCCGCAAACCGCTGGTTTTCGAAAGGACCGGATTAAAAAGCTGGAGGCAAAATAAAATAAAAAGACCGATTTTTTCAACTTTTTTATCTTCGTAGTATATGCAACAATCCACCGCGGAAAGTATTCCATATCTACGCGATCTAACCGCCTTTTATAAGCACGTAAATGCACGGCCACCGCTCCATAATGACTTTGATATAAGGGAAATCGATCCCAAAGTCCTTAAGAACTACGATTATGTGGCCAAGCCCTTCCGCCACTCCTTCTATTGCGTGGCCTTGTTCCTGCAAGGGGATGTTACGTTGAACTCCGGTTTCTGGAAAATAAGGTTGCAAAGGCCCGCGTTGTATTTTAAGACACCTTGCCAGATCGTTTCATGGCAAAAGCCCGCGCAATGGCTGCAAGAGTATTTCATAGTTTTTACTGAAAAGTTTCTGGCAGACCACAAGCTCCTGGCAGACATTATCTTCGATTTGCCATTTTTTCAACTTGAAAAGGCCATTCCTTTCGAACTGGAGCCGGCCGAACTGGCGTTGCTGGCGAATATTTATAAGCAAATATTATTCGAATATACCTCCAAGCACCCTGATAAATTTGCCCTGATCGCCTCTTACCTCCACACGCTATTCCTTCACATAAGGAGGTTATATAACAAGTTTACGGAAGTAGACGCTTCGCTTGTCTCTCATGTTCATAATCACGAATACATTTTGGTGGAAAAGTTCCGTTCGCTTATAAGGGCGCAAATTGCCGGCGGCGAGGCTGAGAGTCACAATTTAAATGTAAAGTACTTTGCTGGCCAGCTTTCAGTGCACCCTAATCATTTAAATGCGGTGGTAAAAAGGCAAAAAGAAAAAACCGCTATCGCATTCCTGCACGAGCAGATTTTACATGAGGCGCAATCCTTATTGAACCAGACAAATCTGACGATTAAGGATATTGCATTTAAGCTCGGTTTTACAGACACCTCCCATTTCAACAATTTCTTTAAGAAGCAGACCCGTGCAACGCCGGTCGCTTATCGCCGGGCGAAAAGCCTTTAAAACATTTGCTATTTACAAGAGCCCCTTTGATTTATACAATTCGATCTTGGGTTTATTCGTGACTTTTACGATCTCAACAGATCGACCTCTAAAATGAGCAAAGACAACCTGCCAAATATTGGTTCCGTGACTACTGCTGAAATTGACGGCTTGATAATTCGATATGCACGGGAAGGCGCATCACAA
Organism: Puia sp.; assembly: GCA_035570015.1. Lineage (GTDB taxonomy): Bacteria > Bacteroidota > Bacteroidia > Chitinophagales > Chitinophagaceae > Puia. Next base: position 8,725 of record DATMLR010000538.1, on the reverse strand, counting down.
GGCATACCCGTTCTGCTCACGGCCCCCTGGCCAGAGAGTATTTATTCGTTCTATCGTTTGGTGCCGCGGCTTGCCGCCAGGCATCCCCTTATACTTGTCGACCTACCCGGTTTTGGTTCGTCTCAGAGCCGCCCGGATGTCATGTCGCCAAGAGGAATGGGCGATTTCTACGTCAAGCTCCTCCATCATTTCGATCTCCAAAGAACTCACGTTATCTCGCCCGACGTTGGCACACCCGCAGCACTATTTGCTGCTTCAAAACAACAAGAGCTTTTCGAGAGCCTGGTTATTGGCGGTGCAGTTATGCAACCCGATCTGGCAGGTGGAAGTTTGAAAGACCTCATTTTCTCACCGAAAGGCTCATTAGCCGAAATAGGTTCGGATGGAGTAGAGCCCTACCTGAAGCATGCGGGACTGTTGACTCCTGCCGCGATCATTGAAGATTTCCGCAATGCATCCGCCGGCCGCCGTCTGGAAGAAGCCACACAATTTGTGCGCGGCTACATTCAGGACTGCCCCATTCTGGAGCCGAAGTTGGCTGCCATACAAACGCCTACCCTGATCATCGCGGGAAAAAATGACAGCATTGTGCAGCCTGTAAACGGGCAATTTCTTGCAGATAGGCTCCCCAACAACCGTTACCTCCTCCTTGATGCCGAGCACAGGGTTTGGGAAGAAGCCGCCGCTGATTATAATGAAACGATCTCTTCCTGGCTTGAAGGTGGCTATCGCTCGTTCGAGCAAAAACACAAAACATGAATTCAGACCTGGTAAAAAATGCTTCGGTAGGAAAATGGGCGAGCATCGCTCCCGAAGTGCGGCCAAGCAACACAAAGAACACAGATGGGACGTTGAAGCCCTTTTATTTGACAAGAAAGTTTACACTCCTGGAAGATAACAGATTCGAGCTTGTCGTAACAAATTATGTAGATCCATACGGAAAAGTTCCTCTTGCCGAAATGTCGATCAACGGGCACATCGAATGGCTCGGTGAACATCCAATAGCGCCTGGTGCGCAGAAGGTAAACTTCTCCGCCGATGAGGAATACATAGTGACGCCATTAGTGCAGGGTTTTGCAGATATCCTGAATAAATTTACCGCCGGGTTCAATGAGTGGAAGGTGGGCAAACCTCAAAGCATTTTCAAGAAACCATTTCCGCCTTTCGGTTTGGCAATGGGGCAGATCTTCAAAGAGTACGACCTCATTTATGTAACTGCCGGAATGATGTTCTGGGGCGCAAGGAATGTGGATGGACGCGGCTTCGATACGGAAGAAAACAGACCTGCAAACCTGCAAATTCCAATGATCGGGAAGGAATGAGCATTTCGCCAGCCGTCTCAGTTACCCCAATTTCATTTTGGACAAATTCAAATAAGCAGAATACTATCTGAACGGGGATTTCTAAAAAATAAAAAAGCGCACAAAATGGCCCATTTTCCATCTTGTACACAGGAGAGGTCCCTAGCATACAGTTTTCGAACCACTTTATATTCGATTTGAAACGGCTTGCGGCGCTTAATCAGTGATCGGACATCTGCATCTACTTAATTTTCAATTATTTATCCGAATTTGTCATGGTCAAATTAAAGAGGCAACTTATTGTATATTTGTACTGTGAGTTATCTTACGACCATACAAGAAAAACTTCGCCAGGCAAAAGTAAAGCTGTCTGAAAAATACCATATCAACTCTATTGGTCTGTTTGGTTCCATTGTAAGATCTGATTTCCGACCCGATAGTGACATTGATATTGTGGTCGATTTCAACCAACCTATCGGCATAGAATTCGTTGATCTTGCTGATGAATTGGAAAGGTTACTAGATAGGAAAGTTGATCTAGTGTCAAAAACAGGCATCAGGCCCCAATATTATCGGGCAATAGAGCCCGACATACTTTATGTCTAAAAGATCTTCACAACTTTTATTGGAGGACATAATTGATTGCGCCAATAAGATATTGACCTATACGGAAGGGCTTTCTTTTGAACAATTTGTAGCGGATAGTAAAACGGTCGATGCTGTCATCCGAAATTTTGAGGTTATCGGAGAAGCGGCGAACAGATTACCTGAAGAACTGAAGGACCAATTTCCTCAAATTGACTGGCACCGAATTAGGGGATTTAGGAATAGGATTGTACACGACTATATGGGGATTGATTATAAAATCGTTTGGCTCGTCAAAGAAGGTTTTTTGCCAGACTTAATAAGGGAAATCACAAATATTCTACCTGACTAGGCTAAAATTTCTGAATTGCCTTCTGTATCTTTTCTATTCCCAACATCGAATTTTTAAAATGTCCCCTTGAATTTTCCAAGTTCCAGTATTTTTTGTCTTCCACAAAAGCGTTCCACTTATCTGAAAAAGACATCGCATACTCCTCATCGAGGTATTCCAACGCACAAAATGCTTCCGCCTGATCAAACCACAAATCTCTTCTATCAAGATAATAATTTAGGTAGGTAGTCAGATATTCCTTTGCGATCTCATTGTTAAAAGTTGCCAATGCAATACAATAACCTTTACCTGCATAGCAAACTTCGCTTTTCAACAAATGCTTCCCAATGATGTCCTCGAATTCTTTGTAGGCATTTATTGCTGCAAAGTAGGCACCTACAATTCTGGTCCGCCAATTAAAATCCCCCAATAACATTTTTACAATAGAACTATCAATTTCCCTCGCTGCTTCGGCAAAATGATGTATTGATGGCTCATCCGAAGGTGACAAATCGGACATATAAAATGGAACGACGTATTTGTCAATCAATTCCTGGGAAAGCTCATCTCCATTCCGAGGCACTTCCAAGCTTTCAAAAGGGTTATGATGCCGAACGTTAGCGCCAGAGGAATGTAGCGCTATTTCGTCCTTTTCTTCATTTCTGGAAAAGAGCTTAGTCCATAATTTATTTAGGGCCATGTAAATAAAGTTAAATTAAAAAAAGGTGTTTTCGCGCTTGATCAAGGCTTCGTCAATTGCATGAGGCCCAAGGATTTCAGGCAATAAAAAAAACCGCTAAAATGCGGTTTTAACAAAATGTGCCACATTTGAGGTTTCGAGCGGATTCGAACCGCTGTAAAAGGTTTTGCAGACCTCTGCCTAGCCACTCGGCCACGAAACCATCATAAAGTCCGTCATAAAGGTGCGAAAAATTCACACTTCTCTTGCCAAAATCGGCCCCGTCGAGAGGGGCCGTAATTTTTTGGGCAGGTGCGAAATTACGATAATTTTGAACAACTTAGGAAAAATTTCACACAAATCCTACCATTCACGCAAAACATCGCCAATCATGCAAGCTATCGAAGAATCAGAATTTATACTCAACAGCCGGGGCGCCGTTTACCACCTCGACCTCCGGCCTGAGGAACTGGCCACCACGATCCTGACCGTCGGCGACCCTGACCGCGTCTCCAAAGTCAGCCGGCACTTCGATGTCATCGAGCACCAGGGTCAGCACCGGGAATTCGTTACACATACCGGCCGGATTGGCAAAAAAAGGCTTTCGGTCGTCTCCACCGGTATCGGTACGGATAATATCGATATCGTGCTGAACGAACTGGATGCGCTGGTCAACATCGATTTTAGCGCGCGGGTAGCCAGATCGCCGCTGACCACACTAACTATCATCCGGGTCGGAACCACCGGCGCCTTACAGAAAGATATACCCGTAGACAGTTGGGTCGCCTCTACGCATGGCCTCGGGATCGACAACCTGTTGAATTTTTACCGGCATGAAGAGAATAGAGAGGAACAAGAGCTGCTGCAGTCCTTTTCTACCCAAACCCAGCTCCATCACCGACTTTCACAGCCGTATATCAGCGGGGCCAGCGCCTCTTTGCTGCGGCATTTTACCGAAGGGTTCCATCAGGGTATCACCGTCACCTGCCCGGGTTTCTATGGCCCCCAGGGTCGGGTCCTGCGCCTCGGGCTCAGCCAGCCGGACCTGATCGACCGCCTGACCACCTTCTCCTACGGCCGCCACCGCATCACCAACTTCGAGATGGAAACCGCCGGCATCTATGGGCTTGGAAAGATCCTTGGCCATTCCTGCCTCAGCCTCAGTGTCGTCGTTGCCAATCGGATCACGCGGCAATTCTCCCGGGACGGGAACGCGGCCATCGAAGCCCTGATTGAACGAACGCTGGGGATCGTGGAAGGGTTGGGATAAAAAAGCTATTTTTGAGCCGCGTATGAATACTCTCCACTTTTTTAAATACCAGGGCACCGGGAATGACTTTGTCATCCTGGATAATCGCAGCTGGAGTTATACGTCTCTGACAAAAGAGCGGATCAGGCTGCTCTGTGATCGGCGTTTCGGGATCGGTGCTGACGGACTGATGCTGCTTAACCCGCACCCGGGTTACGACTTCGAGATGAAATACTACAATGCCGATGGCGGCGAGAGCAGCATGTGCGGCAACGGCGGCCGGTGTCTCGTGAAATTTGCGTACGATCAGGGGATTCGTAAGGACAGTTATCATTTCATTGCGGTCGACGGCCCGCACCTCGCGGAGATCGACGATCAGGGAATCGTGAGCCTGAAGATGAAAGATGTCACCGGAATACAGGAGAGACAAGGCGACTTTATCTTGGACACCGGATCCCCGCACTATATCACTTTGGTTTCGGAGGTAATGGACCTCGACGTATTTCAAAGAGGAATGGACATCCGCTACAACAGTGAATATGCGAAAGATGGCATCAATGTGAATTTTGTAGAACAGAAACGCCCCGACGAGATCATCGTCCGCACCTACGAAAGAGGGGTGGAAGATGAGACCTTTTCCTGCGGCACAGGAGTGACTGCCAGCGCCCTGGCCTGTTATCACAATGAGGCCGGGTACAACTATGTAAAGGTGACCACCCGGGGCGGGAAGCTGACCGTCCGGTTCGACCGGAATGCGGACGGCTCCTATGAGAACGTTTGGCTATGCGGCCCGGCGATGAAAGTATTCGAAGGGACAATCGAGAATTGATCGTCGGCTACCGTTTGTATTTCATGAAAAAGAAATGGTCTTAAATGTTCAACCTGCGCGTCTATGGCGTTCTGCTGGGCCCGAAGAACGAAGTGCTGGTAAGCGACGAACTGATCCGCGGTGGCTATTATACCAAGTTCCCCGGCGGCGGTCTCGAATTCGGTGAAGGGACGCGCGATTGTTTGAAACGGGAATTCAAAGAGGAAATGGACCTTGAAGTCGCTGTAGGCGATCATCTCTATACGACGGATTTCTTCCAGATGTCGGCGTTCAACCCCGACCATCAGATCATTTCGATCTATTATTGGGTGACGGCGCTGGAGCCGATACGGGCCCCCCTGCGTCAAAAACCGTTTGACTTCGACGAACGGGAGATGAAGATGTATGCGGAACGAAAAGAGACCGAAACCTTTCGCTTTATCGACGCCGCTGAATTCAGTGACGACAGTGTAACACTGCCGATCGATAAAGTTGTGGCCCAGCTTGTGAAAAAGCACTTACATTTGTAAACACCTAATAACCATTAATACCATGACACCTAATACCCGACCGACCTTTTTCGCCTTATTGCTGTGTGCGGCTTATTCCTGCAGCCGCACCACGACAAAGCCCCAACCCCAGCCCCAGCCGACTCCTCCTCCCGTCGACACCACGCTTTCCGTCAACCTGATGTACCCGAATAGCGATACTGCAGATTACGGAAGTAGTTATGAGTTGATTATCACTGAACCTGGCGGTAAAATACTGCTTGATACTATCGCTGCTTACAATGTTGCGGTCGTCGCCAAAATGACGACCGCCAAAGCCGTTCTCAATGTGGCTACGGTTGTCCAGGGTATCACATTTAGCTATTATGGTGTCAATATTTATACGTCGGTGCAACCCGCGAATTGGCAAGTTATGCCCGGCAATCCGGTTCCATTGTCCTATCCAATTGCAACGACCGCCCAGGTAGTCTATACGAATACTCCGACGTATGATCCGAATTCCACTCATTTTTCATCTTTGCCTGCCGTTACTTCTGCGGGAGTGGGAATATTATATGACAACACAAACGATGTGGTTAAGATCAACTACCCAGGTCTCTCCAACGACGACTTGTATATTCTTTACCCGCCGCTGGGATTGTATAGCTATCAACCTGTCAATACAAGCTATGACACGATTTCGCTGGCACAGATGGATACCACAGCCAAAGTGTTTTACAGCATGCCGGCCCAGTACACGCTAGCTACTACGTTCCTGACCGGTTATCCGGATACGACTGACTTTTCGAAATATCAGAGCCTTTATCTCTATTGGTCGAATCAGACTTTAGCAGATTTGCAATATCCGCCGCAAAGCGTGGTACCATTCCAAAAATATGCGCTGGACGTCGACGCCTCAACATCCACCGAATATATCAATTACCTCACCTTCGCCAGCACGCCGCCTACCGGGACATTGACCCTGCCTTTTCCTGTAACGCCGATCTACACATTGAATGCGACCGCCAATGACAGCTTTTCGGTGACTTTTTCCCAGCAACCAACGGACTATGGGACAGTCTGGGTCGCCGGCGATATCGGCGTGACAATCATCGCGCCGCCCGATTCGACTCAGATCAAAGCATTACCCTTGCTGACCTCTCTGAACAGTAAATTGCTCCAGGGCCGAACCCTGAACACGCTGGCGATTCAGAATTTTACGTATGAAAGCGTTTTCGGAGTGAATTACAACAGCTATTTCCAGCATCAGACCAACTCTAATCAGATGAATACAAAACCGTTTGCAAGCGATCTGCATTATACCAAAAATAACCCCTAGCTTGCCCTACCCTTCCACCGGACTTACCGGTGTCTCTAAAATAAGCTCCAAAAATTTCAGATCGAGCCAGCGGCCAAACTTATACCCGACCTCGCGGAAATGTGCAACCTCTTCGAAACCAAGGGACCGATGCAGCCGGAGGCTGGCATCATTTGTCGCATCGATGCTGGCGATGATCGCATGATAGTCATGGGCCCTGGCGGCATCGATCAGGGGGGTCATCAGCAGGCGGGCAATCCCCCTGCCCCGCTGGTCGGCGGCGACATAGACCGAATTTTCCACCGTATACTTATAGGCAGGCCAAGCCCTGAAAGGGCCATACGTGCTGAGCCCCACGACGCGGCCGGCCTCTTCGGCTACGAAAACCGGATAGCCGTCACGGACCTTCCCGTCATACCAGTCCTTGCGCATGTCGAGCGTGTGCGGCTGATAAGTATAAACCGCTGTTGTATTAAGAATTACGTGATTGTATATCTCGAGTATGTCCCGCAGATCGGTCTCGCGGGCGGAGCGAATGGTGATCATTTAAATCATTTGGGAGTCCGAAAATAATTCAATTTTTCGACCATCTCTTCACCCAGCCCTTCGGCGGAGATCCCAAAACCCGTCACCAGCAATCCTTTCCGCCCATCTGCCGATTCGATCGCATAGACCGCGGCTTCATCCGCCGGATCGCTGTTCCCTTCAAACCGATAGACTTCAACGATCTCAAAATCGGATGGCCCAAGCGATAATGGAGTTGTATGGCATATGAGCCGATTCGACTCGAGGTTGAAGTCGATCGTGAAGCCGCGTTCCCGGAGCCCCTGAACGGCTTCGATGACAGTATCGTAAGTGTACATCAATTCAGATTTTGTGTCCCAAAGTTACGAGATTAATTGATTGCTCTGCTTCACCACCCCCATGACAAAAGTACTCTGCACATGACCCACATTCTCGATCTGTCCCAATTGATTGACATGGAAATCATAGTACGCGTCCATATTCTCAACCGCCACCTTCAGCAGGAAATCGAACTCTCCCGAAATAATAAAGCACTCCATGACTTCCGGCATCTGCTGGACGGTCTTGATAAATTTAGCACCCGACCTCTTGTTGTGCTCTTTGAGCGACACATAGCAGATTGCGAGCAGCCCTTTTTTTACCTTTGAATGATCCAGCAGGGTAGCATACTGGCGGATGACCCCCGTCTCTTCCAGCCGCCGGATCCGCTCGTGTACCGGCGTCGTACTCAAATGGACCTGCGCCGCGATCTCCCTCACGGTGATTTTGGCATTGTCCTGCAGCAGGCGTAGAATCGCTTTGTCCTTCTCATCCAGCTCTACGGGGGTTATAGCCGGTTTTTCTGTTTGACCGTTCTTTTCCATGAGTTCTTTGTATTTTGTTCTGGCAAACTGCACAATTTTTGATATCTGTTCCAAATTTATGATAAATTACTCTAATTTTGTTCTATAAAACTACCTTTGAGGGCATTAAAATCATTTTCCATGTCAACAAAAACGCAGAGCATCGATTTGAAGCTCCCTTATAAAGTAAAGGATATGAGCCTGGCCGAATGGGGCCGGAAGGAGATCCGCCTCGCCGAAGCTGAAATGCCGGGCCTGATGGCCATCCGCGCTGAATACGGCAAACAGAAGCCGCTGAAAGGAGCCCGGATCGCGGGCTGCCTCCACATGACCATCCAGACCGCCGTCCTGATCGAGACCCTGGTTGAACTCGGCGCTGAGGTCCGCTGGAGCTCTTGTAACATTTTCTCCACCCAGGACCAGGCTGCCGCAGCCATTGCAGCCGCCGGCATCGGGGTTTTTGCCTGGAAAGGCCAGAGCCTGGAAGATGCCGATTGGTGCATCGAACAAACCTTGTTCTTTGGCAGCACCGACCGTCCGTTGAACATGATCCTCGACGACGGCGGCGACCTGACCAATATGGTCTTCGACAAGTACCC
>DATMLR010000537.1:0-10174 GCA_035570015.1 Puia sp. | reverse complement strand
TCTTATCGTATTTCTGGTAAAGCCAGAACGCAGCACTGATCGCATGTGCTTCATTCAGATGGTATAGATCGGGCTTGAAGCCAAGCTCATCGACCAGCTGCGCCCCGCCTACCCCCAATAGGATGAACTGCGCCACCTTTGTCGCGACATTAGCGTCATAGAGTCGGTGCGTGATCGTCTGGGAGACATAGTCGTTCTCCGGGACATCGGTACTTAACAGGAATAATGGGGCGCTCTTGAACGTTTCAGGATTGAGATACCAGACCTTCACCCAAACCGGGTGATCATGGATGGTGACCTGGAACAGGATACCCGTATCTTCCAGAAAACTGTATTGCTTCTCCATCCAGGTGACCTGTAGTGTCTGATCCTGGTTCCGCGCCTGGTCGTAATAACCATATTTCCACAAAATTCCGATATTGATCATGTTCTGTTTCAGCTCATAGGCGCTCCGCAAATGCGAGCCCGCGAGGAAACCCAAACCGCCGCTATAGATCTTCAAGGGTTGGTGTACGGCAAACTCCATCGAGAAATAGGCTACCTTTTTGGAATATCGTTCATCTACTGCGTAAGGAACTGCGTAATTTCTAAAACTCATGGCTATTGTTGAAAAGTCCGCAATATAACGGATAAAATTGAATAGAATTGCATGAAATGTTCCCAGCAGGACAAGGTAGGATAAAGCAGGAAAGGTTTCCGACAAAAACCAGGATCAGATTCGTTTAGCTGCGGGCTTCGGATGCGCTGCGCGGCGTCGCTGAAAATAACCTTCAAAAAAACATTTAATATCCCGGTGAACACCGCAGCCCCCTAATTCTTTCATGGATACCCCCCCTTCATCGAACGCAAATTCCACCGCGCAGGGGTCGGAATAGGCCCGGTAACGGGCGACACCGGGTGAAACAAATTTAGCCTCTCCTTTTAATTCCCCCTTGCATTCTCCGTTATCTTTTTCGAAATGTACGAAGAAGTGGAAACGGCCCGCCTCCCTGCTGTCCCGGATAGCGATAATATTCCGCTTATCCTGCGCATAGTCCCCCGAGAACTTATGTTTGCGCGGCAGCGTGTCGATGGGATCGTAGATAGGCAGGGCCCGGTTCCTGTTTTCATCCGACTCTGTCAGAATGAGGCTGAACCCGCCCGCATCCGTGAAGGCATAGTCATCGGTCGTATGATAGACCTGGCCATCCGACCCTTTCCTGAATCGGGTCAGGGATAGCGTGTATTTGGCGTCCATTGCCACCGATCCCCAGATACCGGAAGAATTGTCCGAATACAGGACCGGCCGGGCTGCCGAATAGTGGTCCTTGCTGTCAAAACAAAAAATGTACAGCATCCGCCGCCCGCTGCTGACACACTTTACAAAAACATAGGTTTCAGCCTTGGGAACCTTGATCTTTCCGACCGCGTACAACCGGGGGTGGATCGCTCCGTAATATCGCGTCAGCAAACTGTCCGGCAGGAGCCGCGCGAAAAGTTTATAGTTGATCAAAGCCGCGTCGGGTTCTTTCCGCCGCAGGATCGTATCGGTCACGGCATACGGCAGCGGCAGCGACTGAAAGTAATCGATAAATTCCGGGACATTCAACTCACCGTCATCATTGCCGGCCAGCGACACCTTCTTGCTCTTACATGAAACGACAAGCACGGACAATAGCACCAGCAACAGGTATTTGTTCATATGAGGATTTCCATCCTAAAAATAAACATTAGCCCCAAGAATATTCTTGCGATTACGATTTTTTAATTTTAGATTTGTCTAAATTTTATTTTAGGCATACTTAACAATGAAAGTCTCGATCAGCAAAGAGAACCACCTTAAAGCCATTTTTCACCTGCAGCAGGAGCAGGGATTGGTGACCACCAACGCCCTTGCGGCTGCATTGAACACTCGGCCAGCCTCCGTTACGGATATGCTGAAAAAGCTAAAGGACCAGAAACTCCTGATATACGAGCGGTATAAAGGGTTCAAGCTGACGGGCGAAGGCCGAAAGGCCGCCGTCCACATCATTCGAAAACACCGGCTCTGGGAATTTTTTCTCGTCAAAAAATTGCAGTTTCGCTGGGACGAGGTCCATGATATCGCCGAAGAGCTGGAACACATCAGCAGCCGCGAACTGATCGACCGCCTCGACGCCTTCCTCGGCTTTCCTCAGTCCGATCCCCACGGCGACCCTATTCCCGACTCCCAGGGTCGCCTCCAGATCCGGCGTCAGCTCAGCCTCGCGGAACTACCCCTGAACAAGATCGTCCAGGTCTCCGGGATCAGCACCCAGACCTCCGAAATGTTGGAACTGCTGCAATACAACCATATCCGGCTGGGCACCCGGCTGGAGATCCGAAAGAAATTTCCTTTTGACAACTCCCTGGAAATAAAAGTGCGCAACCGGCCGCCGGTTACGCTCAGCGCCCAGGTAGCCAAAAACGTACTGGTAAAAGATGATGAATCACTGGCAGAAAGGCGTTAGCCTCAGCGAAGTCCATGGCAGCATCGACACCACCCGCAAAAGACCCTGGTGGCGTCAGCTCTTTGTTTTCTTCGGCCCCGCTTATCTCATCAGCGTAGGCTATATGGACCCCGGTAACTGGGCAACCGATCTCGCCGGCGGAAGCCAGTTCGGCTATACCCTGCTCTGGGTGCTGCTCATGTCCAACCTGATGGCCATCCTGCTCCAAAACCTCTCCGCCCGCCTCGGTATCGTCCGCGGCCGCGACCTCGCCCAGGCCAACCGCGAGACCTACCCCGCCTTTATCAATATCCCCCTCTACATCCTGGCGGAGATCGCCATCGCCGCCTGCGACCTCGCCGAAGTGCTCGGAATGGCCATCGGTATCCAACTGCTGACCGGCCTACCCCTCATCTATGGCGTCTGCTTCACAGTCCTCGACACCTTCCTCCTGCTCTTCCTCCAGCGGCTGGGCATGCGCCGGATGGAAGCCCTCATCATCGGCCTGATCGCCATTGTCGGCGGCTCTTTCCTCGTCGAGATCCTCATCGCCAAACCAGCCTTATCCGACATCGCCGGCGGATTTGTCCCGATCCTGCACGGCCGCCAGGCTCTTTATATCGCCATCGGTATTATCGGCGCCACCGTGATGCCCCATAACCTCTATCTCCACTCCGCCCTCGTCCAGACCAGAAAGATCGGTCCCGGTAAGGACCAAATCCAAAAAGCACTAAAGATCAACTTCCTTGACAGCGCCGTCGCCCTCAACCTCGCGTTCCTTGTCAATGCTGCCATCCTCATCCTCGCAGCAACCGTTTTCTTTAAGACCGGCAACACTTCCGTTGCCTCCATCAAAGAAGCCTACCGCCTTCTGCCCATGCTGAACAACAGCCTGGCGCCAAAACTTTTCGCGATCGCCCTGATCGCCGCCGGCCAAAGCTCTACGCTGACCGGAACGCTTGCGGGACAGATCGTTATGGAAGGTTACCTCCAATTACGCATTAACCCCTGGCTGAGACGGCTTATCACCCGCCTTCTCGCTATCATCCCTGCCGTACTGGTTATTCTTATTGCCGGCGAGAACGAAGCCGACAACCTGCTGGTGCTAAGCCAGGTCATCCTGAGTGTCCAACTCGGTTTTGCTGTTGTCCCCCTGATCCATTTCGTCAGCGACCGAAGGAAGATGGGTGATTTTACCGCCAGCCCCACCATCCGCTTCCTGTCCTGGCTGGTCGCTGCCCTTCTCGTCTACCTCAACGTCAAATTGGTCGTCGAAGAGCTGGCCCCGTGGTTGGCCGAGCCAGGCGAATGGGGGATCAAGACACTGATCCTGGTCGGGAGTGCCGCCGCCATCAGCCTCCTCGTCTATATTACCCTGCATCCCTTCTTCACGCGAGCCGCCGGAAAAGCCATCCCTCTCGTCCATCCCCAACCAGACGCGCTGCTAGACTGGACACCGCCGGTCTTCCGTCATATCGCCATAGCACTGGATTTTAGCGCCCACGATCAGAAATTGCTGGCTTATGCCGTCGGCCAGGGCGGCAAAAACGGCCGTTACCTGCTGATCCACGTCGTCGAAAGCGCCTCCGCACAAATGCTTGGAAGGGAAAGCGACGATCTGGAAACCCGCAAGGATCAGGAGAGACTGGACCAATACCGGCAGGCCCTCGAAGAGAAAGGTTTTGCCTGCTATACCGCGCTCGGCTACCGCCACCGCAGCCGCGAGATCGCCCGCATCGTGAACCAGCAAAAAGCCGACATGCTCGTCATCGGCTCGCACGGCCATACCGGATTGAAAGATTTTATCTATGGCGAAACCGTCAACGCCGTCCGCCACGAAGTCAAGGTCCCCGTCCTCGTAGTCAGCCTTTGATGATCTTCCCCCTCGTCAAATGTTTAAGTCGGCTAAACGTCTCCGGTTTGATATTCAAAAAAGAAGCGAGATACTTCTGCGGTACCCGCTGCACCATATCCGGATGATTCCGGACATACTCCAGGAACCTCTCGCGTGTGCTCTTCCGCAACTGGTTGAAATACCGGTTATCGCTCTTGATGAACAGATCGGAAATCATTAGCCTGCCCAGCCGCTCAAACCCCGGGATCTGCTCGTACAACTGTTCCAGGCTATCATACGAGATCGAGAAAAAGACCGTCGGCTCGATCGTCTCCACGACCGCCCTCGACGGCACGCGATAATGAAAGGACAGCTCGGAATGGATCATATGCCCTTCCGAAGCCAGCTGAATGGTGATCTCCTTATTGCGCACCGGCAGGTATTTCCGGGCAAGCCCCCACGCGATGACATTCAGATAGCGTTCCACCTCCCCCTCACGGATGACCTTGACCCGTTTATCGAATTCCCGGATCTCCAGGAAGGGCTCCATCTCCCGGAACTCGCTCTTAGTCATGGGTGCATAGCCCTGCAGGTGGTGATGCAGCTTCTCGAGCGCAGCCTGATATGTCGCGGCGGAATAGGCCATACAAGATCAAAATTGCCCCCGGTGTTATCAAGGTCGTCCGGCAACAGGACGTTTTTTTATGTGATTCTTTAACCGGCTGAACGTCTCCGGCTTCATATTCAGATAGGAGGCCAGGTACTTCTGCGGCACCCGCATCAGCAGCTCGGGATTGTTTCCAATGAACCGCAGGAACCGCTCCCTGGTATCCATCCGCATACACTCCAGCTCCCACTCTTCTTTTTGCAGCACAAAATAAGTCGTCACCAACCTCCCCAGCTTTTCGATCTTCGGGCTTTCCTGGTAAGCCCTCTCCAGGTTTGCCCGTGTAATGGAAAGCACGGTACAGGGTTCTAGCGTCTCTACATAGTAATAGGAAGGTTTGCCCGACAGGAAGGAAGAGGATGAGGCGATCAGCTCCCCTTCTTTGGCAATATTGGTGATCATTTCAGTCTTTCCTTTTAGAAAATACATGCGCGCCAGCCCCTTCACGATGAAGCTCAGATATTCCTCCACCTCCCCGACCCGCACCAAAAGCTGCCGCCTGTCGAATTCGCGGACCACCAACTTATCCGCCAGCACCGCAAATTCTTCGGCTGTCAACGCTGCGTATGCCGAAATGTATTGTTGTAACATTTCTAACATGGTCAAAAAGAGTTGAATTTCGACAAAAAATTGCTCCGCAAATAAATAGAACTTCGGTTCCAACACCGTTGGAACCTCGTCCGAAATCTTCGCCTTCGGCTCGATTTTGTCTCAATACCATTAAATGTCAGCACAAACCTTCGTCGGACCTGCTTAGAACTTCGGCCCGCGCCACCGGCGCGGCCCTCGTTCGTACCCTTCGTTCCTCGGGTACGGTCCTCCTCGGCCGGAACCTGCGCTACGCTTGGTTCTCCCTTTCGGTCGAAAAGTGCGAACTGGGCTCCGCCCAGTTCGGTATACAAACATACAAAAAAGACATCGGTTTTTCCCTCATTTCCTGTACGTTTGCTATCCTTTTGAATTTAAAAACTGAAGCAAAATGGCCAAGAAAATCAAAGTAGCAAATCCCGTTGTCGAATTGGACGGCGACGAAATGACCCGAATTATCTGGAAATTTATTAAGGACAAACTGATCCTCCCCTACCTGGAAATCGATATCAAATATTTTGACCTGGGTGTCGAACACCGCGACCAGACCGACGACCAGGTAACCATCGACGCCGCCAACGCCATCAAGCAATACGGAGTAGGCATCAAATGCGCCACGATCACTCCCGATGAAGCCCGGGTGAAGGAATTCCATCTGAAACAAATGTGGAAGAGCCCCAACGGCACCATCCGCAATATTCTTGACGGCACCGTATTCCGCGAGCCGATCGTCATGAAAAATGTTCCCCGCCTGGTTACCAACTGGACTGCTCCGATCATCATCGGCCGTCACGCATTCGGCGATCAATACCGCGCAACCGACACCGTGATCAAGGGAAAAGGAAAGCTGACCATGACCTTTACCCCCGACGACGGCGGAGCCCCCCAGACCTTCGAAGTCTTCAACTTCAAAGGGGACGGCGTCGCCCTGACGATGTACAATATCGATGAGTCGATCCAGGGCTTCGCCCGCAGCTGCTTCAACATGGCCCTCAGCAAGAAATGGCCCCTTTACCTCAGCACCAAGAACACCATCCTCAAGAAATACGACGGCCGGTTTAAAGACATTTTCGAGGAGATCTATAACAACGAATTCAAGTCGAAATTCAAAGAAGCAGGCATTGTCTACGAACACCGCCTCATCGATGATATGGTTGCAAGCGCCCTCAAATGGAACGGCAACTTCATCTGGGCATGCAAGAACTACGACGGCGATGTCCAAAGCGACTCCATCGCTCAGGGCTTCGGCTCCCTCGGTCTGATGACTTCCGTCCTGGTCACTCCCGACGGCAAGATTATGGAGGCCGAAGCCGCCCACGGAACCGTTACTCGCCATTACCGCGACCACCAGGCCGGCAAACCAACCTCCACTAACCCCATCGCCAGCATATTCGCCTGGACCCGCGGTCTCGCCTTCCGCGGCAAGCTTGACGGCAACCAGTTCCTAATCGACTTCGCCAACGCCCTCGAAGCCGTCTGCATCGAGACCGTCGAAAGTGGCAAAATGACCAAAGACCTCGCCATCTGTATCCACGGCAACAACGTCGAACACGGAAAACACTTCCTCTACACCGAAGAATTCCTCGACGCCATCGACGCGGGATTGCAGAAGAAACTGAAATAAACTCAATACCTTCTAAATGCTGCCAGGCCCGGAATAACCCGGGCCTTTTTTTATCCCTCATCCTTGCAAAGGAAATCGACCTACCCCCACTCTTTCATCCCGTCCTCATAGTACTCGCACTTCCAGATGGGCGCCTCCTGCTTGATCCGGTCAATAATATGCCGGTTGGCGTTATAGGCTTCATTTCGATGAGGCGAAGCCGTGATGACCACCACCGCCGTTTCCCCGATCTCTACGCGGCCAATCCGATGTTGAGCGATCGCAACGGAGAGCCGCCATTTCGCCTTTGCCTCGGAGAGAATTTCCGCGATCATCTTTTCTGCCAGCGGCACATGGGCTTCATATTGCAGGTAAGCGACGGCCCGCCCCAGATTGCTCTCCCGCACTTCGCCGCTGAACAGTACTACCGCACCTGCGGCAGGATGATGGCCCACCGCCAGCAGCCCGACAAGGTCGATCGGCCGGTCCACCACGCCCTTCCCCGCCCCATCCGGAGCGACCCTGCTACCCTCCGCTACTGGGCGGAACGACGATGACGATCTCATGCGCTTTGAATTTATAAGTACTGTCAACAAAACCGTCCGCCACCGCAAACCGGCACGCCGCAAGCAATTTGGCCGCCTGCTCATTGATCGCCAGCAGGCAGGCCCTCAGCTGATCGATATTACCCACCTCCTCTGTCAGCTCGAATTCCGGCAGAAAATAATCTTTTAATCCTGCATAAACGTGAATTGTCATAATCGATCTGTTTGTATTGTTTTACCCGAAAAATCACCCACCTATTTGTAACATACTCAGCTCACTACCGGTGAAGCGTACCGCCTGTTTCTGCGCCAGCGCCGCCCGGAGCTTCCCATCCAACCCGGCCGCACTCTCCCCAATTCCCAGCGCGATCGGATGATTGCTGCTGAGACAGCCATAGATCCGGCCGCTGCTGTCCAGCCGGAGGCGGTCACAGTCCCGGCAAAACGGTTCGCTCTCATTCGCGATGATTCCTACACGCTGCCCCCGGTTCGTCACCCAATACTGTGCCGTGGCAGACGGCTCCCTTTCCAGTGGGGTCAGCGCATACTGCTCCCCGATCAACTGTAGGACCTCCTGCCGGGACAACAAGTATTGTGCGGAATTATGATACATATGCCCCATCGCCATCACTTCCAGAAAGCGGATCGTTATCCCCCTGGTAAATGCAAATTCGAGCAATGGCAAAACCTGACCGGCATTCATCCCTTTCATGATCACCGCGTTGAGCTTGACCGTCAACCCAGCATCCAGGGCGGCATCGATGCCCCGGATCACCCGCGCAACCGAATTCCGCCGGCTCATCCGTTCGAATATTGCTTCATCGACCGCATCCAGCGACACATTGATGGATTGAAGCCCGGCCTGCTTCAACACAGCTGCCTTCCTATCCAGTAAAGACCCATTCGTTGTCAGACTGATCCGGGGAATACCCATCGACCGCAGCCCTTCCACCACGCAGGTTAGACCTGGATACAATAGCGGCTCACCCCCCGTTAGCCGGACAGTCTCCAACCCCAAACGATCATGCAGCCGCTGGATGACCTCCAGTAATTCTGGCGCCTCCAGACCTTTCTCCGGGGACTCATTCCATCCCCGCAGTTCCTCTTCTCCTGCGACGCAATAGACACAACCAAGGTTACAATGACTTAACAGGCTTACCCGCAAGGTCCGAAATGTCCTTCCATATTGATCCCTGATCGCTTCCATCATCGATAAAGTTACAATTTCTCTACACAAAGGAATAAAACGCCACTTCCGCCCCGGGCCCGAGATCGCCGATGCCCGCCGGATGCAGCGCCAGCGCGTTCGCTCCCATCCCCAGCCGGATATCCCCTGAACTATTCAGCGGCACCTGGGTCAGCATCGCAGGCGTCCCGTCCATACGAACCGGAAAGAACTCATCGAGCGGCGTCCGCTTCTTCCGCTCCTCACGCAAAGGCAACGAAATCGGCGGCGGTTTCTCCAACCCCCAGCAGGCGTGGATGTAAGGGGCGATCAGCAAGGCGAAATTCACGAGGCAGGAGAACGGATTCCCCGGCAAAGCAAATACCATCCCGCCCGACGGCAACAACCCGCACCATGTCGGCTTGCCAGGCCGCATCGCGATTCTATGGAAAAGCGCCCGAACTCCCAGTTCCGTCAAAACCCGCGGAACATGATCCGCATCGCCGGCAGAGACCCCGCCGGTCAGAATCAGAACATCAAGGTCGAAAAACCCCTCCAACGCCCTCTTCAACTGCTCCGGATCATCCCCTGCATGGGCGTATTTTCTTAACCCGAGATGCTCCCGCCTCAACGCCCCGGTTAGCATCCAGTGGTTGCTGTTCCTGATCTGCACCGGGCTTACAGGGCTTCCGAACTTTACCACTTCATTCCCCGTTGTTATCAATCCCACCTCCGGGCCCCGCGCCACCGTCACCGTTGTTTTACCCAGTGTAGCCAGCAACCCCATCACCGCCGGGTCGCAGCGCCACGGTTTGTCAATGACCAGTTCCCCTGCTCTAAGGTCCTCACCCTGGCGCGCAATATTCTGCCAGGGCCGCCACGCCTCAAGGTTCTTCATTCCTACCTCCATTTCCTTCTCCCTCTCCTCCACATCTTCCCGCCGGATGACGAGATCCGCATCTTCCGGTACAGCAGCGCCAGTCATGATTTTGTAACACTCTCCGCCTCCGATCCGTGCAGCCGCCTGCGACCCCGCGACCAACGTTTCCAAGATCCGGAATCGCCAAATTCCCTGCTCCAGATCGACATACCGCAGCGCATAGCCATCCATGGTAGCTCGCGGGAACGGCGGGTAGTCCCGGTCCGCCCGGATCGGTTCCGCCAGCACCCGCCCGAACGCTCCGTCCAATATGATCTCCTCGGTCCCCAAGCGCCGAGCCTGCCCCAGTACCATCTCCTGAGCTTCCCAAAAGCTGACCATATTATTGTCCCCCTCCTTTCATCATCTTAATGTCCCCCTCCTTTCATCATTTCCCGCGCATGGA
>DATMLR010000536.1:0-6272 GCA_035570015.1 Puia sp. | reverse complement strand
AATTTGCAGGTACTTCAGACGGCGACGATCAATCCGGCGAAATTTCTTTATAAGGATAAAGATCTCGGTACGGTGAATGTCGGAAAGCTGGCTGATCTGGTGGTCCTGGATGACAATCCTTTGACGGAAATCAGAAATACGCAGAAAATAAATGCGGTGATTGTCGATGGAAAATTTATTTCCAAAGCGGACATTGGGCGGATGTTGGATGGGTTGAAAAGAAAGTGAGGCCTATTCGTTTCGGGGTTGCCGGAGGGTGGCGAGGTTTATTTGACCCGGTAGGAGGTGTTGGAGTAGTTCCATTCCCATGTCCGACCGTTGTCGTCGGAAAAAGCCTGACCCCAGACCGGCTGGTTGGGATTTCTCTTGTCCCATCTGAAAACGATAATGACGGGTCTTCCTACCTGATAATCTTTTGCGAAGAACAGGCCGATGCCGTTGTGGAAGGAACCGATTTGCGGGGGGTCGATCGGGCCGCCCTTGCTGTCCATCCAATATAATCTCCAAAGTTTGGTTTGGGCGTCGAAGGTGCGGATCGTTCTGCCTTCGTATACGGTGCCGTCGGGCATTTGCCGGCGTGTAACATCAAAATTTCCCATTCCTTCCAAGCCCGCATGGTCTTCCGTGCTGCTCTCGAATTCGGTGTATTCTTTACAGCCCTGGAGCCGGGCGTTCAGGTGTTTATTCTTCATGGTCCAATTACCGATGAAGAAGTCGAAGTCTTTGCTGGAGGATTCGGGTGAGGCGGTGATGATGAGGTCGCCGTTCGGGGCGAATTTCAAGGGCGGTAAGGGGAAGCTGTCGATCTGGGCGGAAGCGGAGTTGGTTATCGCGATGAATAACAGGATCGCGGGAATGCGGGAAGCGCGGACGTGAGGGATGGGAAATCGCAGGCGGTGCATATTGGTGAATTTATGGATCAAAACTATACCTTTACTGGAGTATTTGATTAATCCAGTTTACAGATTTCGACTAGGCCAGATAAAACCGATCGGAGGCGGGGACGACCAAATATGCATGTAATAGAAGAGCTGATACAGATTGATAAATCCGCCGGATTGCCGGTCTATCTGCAGATCACGCAGGCGGTGGTACAGGGTATCCGGCAGGGAAAGCTCAGAAAGGGCCTGCGGCTGCCGGGGGCGAGACGTTTGGCGGACTTGCTTGGTATTAACCGGCTTACGGTTGCGGCGGCGTTCAATGAACTGGAGGCGCAGGGCTGGCTGGAGATCCGGCCGCAGAAAGGAGCGTTTGTCAAAGTCAATCTGCCCATGCTTTCCCCGAAGAAATTGACCGATGAGGCTGCGGCCTCATTGACCGATTCGGGTGTGGCCTCATTGACGGATTCGGCTGCGGTCTTTCACCTGCCCGAAAAACCTGGTTTCACCTATGAGGAAAAAAAGATCCTGCCTTATTATTCCCAGGAGTTTCCGCCGGCGGGGAAACTGGTTATCGACGATGGGTTTCCCGATCCGCGACTTGCGCCGATCGAGGATCTGGTCAGATGTATAAGGAGTTTTTCCCGGCTATCGTTCAACAAGAAATACCTGACCTATGGGGGATCGCAGGGAACGTTTTTCCTTAGGGAAACACTGGCTGCATTTCTGAATGACACGAGGGGACTTTCGATCACGCCGGAGAATATCCTCATCACAAAAGGGACGCAGATGGGGCTGTATATCGCCGCTTCACTTCTCATCAAGCGTGATCAGGTAGTCATTGTCGGAACTCCGGGATATGCGAGGGCCAACCACACATTCCAATTGGCGGGTGCGAGGATAAGCTGTATCCCGATGGATGAGATGGGCATCGATACGGAACGGGTTGAAAAGATCTGTAAAATCAAATCGGTCCGAATGGTCTATGTGATTCCGCATTTTCATCATCCGACAACGGTGACCCTTACTTCAGAGAGACGGCTTCACTTGCTCGAACTGGCGGCGAAGTATAAGTTTGCGATCATCGAAGACGACTATGACTACGATTTTCAATATGGCAGACGTCCAATGATGCCTATGGCGAGCCTGGACAGGAATGGGAATGTCATCTATATCGGAGCGCTGAGCAAATCATTAGCGCCGGCGATCCGGGTTGGGTTTATGGTGGCCCCGGAACGTTTTATCAGGGGCGCGACTTCTTTACGTAAAGCGATCGATACGCAGGGGGACAGTCTGATCGAAAATGCGATTGCTGAATTATATAAGGATGGAACGATCGGGCGGCATATCAAGAAGTCGGTAAAGTTGTATCGGGAGCGCCGGGACCATTTTTGCGAGGTGCTACGGCAGGAGTTGAAGGGGCGTCTTGCGTTTAACATTCCGGAAGGCGGGATGGCGGTGTGGGCTAATTTTTTGGATAATGATCTGACTGCCGTCGTTAAGCGGGCCTATAAGAATGGGCTAATTATTAGCGATGGAACGGATTATGATACGGGTACTTTAAAATATAACTCAAAGGGTTTGGGCTTTGCGTCGCTGGATTTCCGCGAGCAGGAGCGGGCGATCGACGTCCTGAAGCGGTCGATATGAGGGGGGTAGATGGCTTAGCGGACGGGGGTGATCTGCGCCTGGACGCAGTACCATTTTCCGTCGCGCTTGTGATACGTATCGGTATAGATGCTGTTTCCTTTGATGGTCGTACCGTTGATCGTTTTGGTGTAAACGGTTTTCGATCGAACGAGCGCGGTAGTCCCGAAGATGCGGATACTTTCGTCGGTGTAACTAAACGATGTGTACCCGCTGCGGGCGTAGGCGCCGGCCCAGTCCTTCATATATGTGGCGCGGGGTACGATGGACCCGTCACTTTCGATGCAGACGAAATCGGGGTCGATGATGGTCGGATGATTGATGGTGTCCTGGCGTACGAAGTTCCCAATGAATTGGTGGTTGAGGTTGCTGAGGGCGAGACTGTCGGTCTGGCGGCTGGTCAGGGGAGCGAGGCGATCCAGCCAGTGTTGGAGGCTATCGGCGGGGAGGATAACGGTGGTGTAGTAGCGAATTTTGGATACAATGGATTCGCGGGGACCTTCTTTCCATTCGGCGCTGCCGTAAAAGGCGTCTTCTGTTTGCTGTCTTGTCGCGAGCGAAGGATAGGTTCGAACGAGGTAGTAGCTGCTGTCTTCCTGTAAGCTCGGGCCATAGCCCAAAACCGGGATATGCCAGCGCTGCAGCATGGGCAGGGATTTGTCTATCACCAATTGGTGGAAGGCGTCGCGGGTGCCGGGCTGCAGGGTGTAGGAGCGGATCTCGACTACCTGCTGCGCGGTCGCCGAGTTGCAGGCGAATAACAGGAGGGGTAAATATTTCGTCAGCATTCCCGAAGCTAATAATGGAATCCGGTTAAAACGCTTAATTTTCGGGGGTATTTTGAGGGGAATTCCTAATTTTCAAGCTTTCTGAATGCATAAAACGATCAATCATAAAGTACTTGACGACCTGAGCTGGCATATTTTGGAAGAGCTGCAGCGGGACGGACGGCTTTCAACCGCAGAGATCGGCCGGCGGGTTGGGCTGTCCGCGCCGGCGGTGGCGGATCGGATCCTCAAGATGGAAGAGCAAGGGTATATCAAAGGATACCGGACGGTGCTGGACCTGGATAAGCTTGGGTTGAGCATCCGGGCTTTTATTTTCTTCAAGGCCCAGATCAAACATGCGGAAATGATGGAGTTGATCGGGTCAATCCCGGAGGTGATCGACTGGCATACGATCACGGGCAATTATAGTATTTTGTTGAAGGTAGTCACGGCTTCCAGCGCGCGGCTGGCGGCGGTGGTCGAACGGCTGGAGGAGTTTGGGGAGACCAATACGTCGCTGATCCTCGCGGATAAGAATGCGCAGACCATTATTGGACCCGAAGGCCCGATTATTGCATAGGGCAACCATATCCCACAAAACCACGTATTCCACTTTAATCGCTTTTAAACTATCTCATTATGCGGGTATTGATCTTTAGCTGCGCAGCGGGCCTGCTTTTCCTTCTGTGTGGTTTGCAGGCCAGGTGTCAGTTGTTTCTTGGTGTCGAAGGGGGGCCGAACATGAATTATCTGACGACCAGCAACGCCAGTGAGCCATTTACCAAATACGATGGGATGCGTGGCTGGAATATCGGCATACCGGTGGGCTATCGGTTCTCCGACTGGCTGAGCCTCCAAACGGCCCCTACCTACATCCAAAAAAACTATAATATCGTCCGTACGGGTTTCTTTACGGGCGTTTATCAGAAG
This sequence comes from Puia sp., assembly GCA_035570015.1. GTDB lineage: Bacteria > Bacteroidota > Bacteroidia > Chitinophagales > Chitinophagaceae > Puia. The sequence goes on along the minus strand of DATMLR010000536.1, from coordinate 2,050 downwards.
AATTATAACACCTATCTGCAGTTGCCGGTGAGCCTTCGATTTTCGTTTGGCGGCAAATCGCTCCGGGGTTTCGTAGATCTTGGCGGATATGCCGCGTACTGGAAGAGCGGCCGCATCCAGGGTGTCGAACCGAATATCCTGAATGAGGTGGATACGGCTTATGAAACGGTCAACCCAACGAGTATCCTGGGCGAAAATTATGGCTATAGCTATAACCAGGCTTATACCTTTAATAGCGCCAAAGACAACCGGTTTGAACTTGGGTTGATCGGCGGTCTCGGTATCAGCTATGAGCTCTTTCAAACCTATACTTTCTACCTTGAAGGCCGTTATTACAGGGCAATGACCGATCAACAAAAACATTATGAGACGAGTCAGGCTCCGCGATACAATGACAATTACGGGTTGACACTGGGCGCCACCGTCGAAGTAAAAAAAATTATCTCCACCCTCTTTAAAAAACATTAACGGTCATGAAACTATCGATTCGCACTTTTGTGTTGCGTGTTGGATTTGCGGGGGCAGTGGGGGTTTTCCTGCTGCTTGCGGGATGCAGAAAAACCATCAGCTCCTCACCCGAAGCTACCGCATATCCCGGCGACAATTACCCTGATATTTTCCAATCCTTCTGGAACGGCATGAACACGAATTATGTATTCTGGGGTGTCGATAAGACCAACTGGGATAATGTGTATACGGTATACAAGCCGCTGTTCGATCAACTGACGATTTTTGACAGTGCTAATGAAGCCCTGGCGGAGCAGTATTTCGCGCAAATGACCGAAGGGCTCATCGACTCGCATTATACGCTGGAATTCATGCTGACGGGGAATGGCTTCAGCCCCTCTCAATATCGCAAACTTCAAACCGATCCAAACTATTTTACAGACAGCGCGTTTCCGGGCGCTGTTCTGGACTCGCTGATTCCCGCGAAATATATCGATCCCGCTTCTCTCCATATCGGAACCGATACGGTGAATCTGGAAGGGAGTAATGAACCATTCACGGCAGTCAGCGGTACAATCAACGGCAATATCCTCTATTTGTATTTCAGCGCTTTTGCCCTTTCCCAGGCGGGCGCCAATACGTATCCGGTGTTCAATTACTTCTTCAGCGTTTTACATAGCGGCGTCCCTGCGCTGAAGGGGATCATCATCGATCTGCGCGGCAATGGCGGCGGCGAGATCAGCGATCTGGATTTACTGGTAGGGCAGATGGTAACCTCCGAGTACACGTTCGGATATACGCGGTATAAGAACGGCGTAAACCGTCTTGATTATTCGCCCTGGGCGCCGGCGGTCGTGAAGCCCTGGGTTGGGGGAAGCGTCAACGTGACTGTACCGGTTGTGGCGCTGGCGGATCATCTTTCGGTGAGTATGTCGGAACTCACCACCATGGCCATTAAGAGTCTGCCGAACGGGAATGGTAAATTCATTGGTACCCAGACCTGGGGCGCCAACGGGCCGTTGACCTCCTCCGTGTATTTCGACGGGGGACAGTTTACCATCGGAAGTTCAGCCTTTGGTTCGACCGGCTATATGTTCGTCTATACCAGCTCGTCTATGTTCAAATACATCAATGGCGATATCTATGAAGGAGTGGGGGTCCCGCCGGATATCTATGCGCGGGAAACCAATGCTGCTTATTTAGCGGGAGATGATTTGGTGGTGGATAAGGCTCTCCAATATATCAATACAAAATAGAGGGGGGGCGAGGAGGAGATTAACTAACGGTTAGGAAAAGCGCGCCGGGATTAACCACGGGTTAACGGAGGGTGGAATTATCTTCGGGGTGCTAATCTTTATTTCAAATAAAAACCGTTGGTTTATGAAAAACGCCCTAACCGAACGTAGTTCGGTTTGCAATTTCTCGCCCCATAAGGCGAAAATTGCAGACATTATGATGTTGAGGAAAAAAATAAATTTTCCTCTTAATTTTTTTCCGAAATCTTTTACTACATGTGCGGGGATCCTTTTGCTCATGGGGATGGCGGGCGTCGTTGGCTGCAAGACAATTAACCCGGGTGAAGTTGGTTTTGTCGTTCACAAGG
>DATMLR010000535.1:0-3477 GCA_035570015.1 Puia sp. | reverse complement strand
GCGCGCCGATAATACGATTGTAAAAGATCCGCTCTGCTCCGTTGCCGAATGGCAATACCGTCAACCCCGCACTCCCCGGACCGATCCGCATCGCCTCCGCATTCAACCGGTTGTAATCCCACCCGCCTCTCGCCGCCGCATCCGCGCCTCCCGCACCACTCGCTCCCGGTCCCACGCCTCCCACCAAATCTCTTATCCACCGGTTCATGATCCCCGTCCCGTTGATACACAACAACACACCGATCCGCCGCTTCTCCGGCGTATAATTCACATGCGCAAAACTATTCACCCTCGACCCCGGATCATATGTCAACTGATCACTCACCCCATAGATCACCCCGGAGGTACCAGCCGTAGCCGCGACCTCCCCCGGTTCCATCACATTTAACGACAAAGCATTGTTTGGCTGATCCCCTGCTTTATAACAAACCGGTATCCCCGCCCTCAGCCGAAGCCTCGCTGCCACATCCCCCCGGACAAAACCATGCGACGCGAACAGCGGTCTCACCGCAGGGATCAACGCCCGATCAAAACCGAAAAAGGAAAACACGTCTTCCGATAGCCCATCCGTCACGAAATCCCAGAAGATACCTTCGGACAACGCCGACACCGTGGTCGTCACGTCTCCCGTCAACCGCATCGCGATATAATCTCCCGGCAACATCGCCTTATCGATCTGCGAATAGATCGCAGGCTCCCTATCCTTGACCCAGGCCAACTTGGCCGCAGTGAAATTGCCCGGAGAATTCAACAAATGTTTCAGGCTCCGCTCCTCCCCAATCCGCTCCAAAGCCTTCTCCCCATAGGGCACCGCCCGGCTGTCACACCAGATGATACTGTCCCGCAACACCCGCCGCTGTTTGTCCACCACCACTAACCCGTGCATCTGGTAGGCAATACCGATCGCCCCGATGTCGGCCGGATCATACCCGCCCCTCGAATGCGCCTTCAGGATAGCCTGCTGAACATTCTCCCACCAGACCTCCGGCGACTGCTCCGCCCAACCCGCCTGCCGCACCGTAATCGGCACCTCCGTCTCCGGAAAAGTTGCGGAAACAAGCACGTTAGCATTGGTCGCATCCACAATGGACACCTTGATCGAAGAAGTGCCCAAATCAATGCCTAATAACAACATGTGGTAAATATAGTATCGTTTTGCTTATATTGTAACCGATTGCAGGATAATCTTTAAAATTCTTATTTTTGCGCGCCCGACCTTACTTTTACATCGGATGACAGGAAAAAAGGATATTACGATTTATGATATTGCAAAACAGCTTGGCCTTTCGCCGGCAACCGTAAGCCGGGGACTGAAGGACCATCCCGCCATCAATATCAAAACCCGCAAAAGGATCATGGACACCGCCAAGGAGATGGGTTACCGCTCCAATAGTTTTGCCAGCAACCTGCGGATGCAAAAGACCAATACAATCGGCATCATCGTCCATGAGCTAAAAAGTCAATTCATTAGTTCCGTCCTCTCCGGAATCGAAAAGGTCGCGACCGAAGCCGGCTACGACCTGATCATCGGCCACTCCTCCGAAACTTTTCGGAAAGAAGCCGCCAATGCCCACAACTTGTTCCATAAACGCGTCGACGGCCTGATCGCCTCCCTCGCCTTCGATACGCGCGACATGGACCACTTCAACCCTTTTGTGCAAAAAGGCATCCCGATCGTCTTTTTCGACCGCGTCGAAGAATTCGCCTACGGGACCCGCGTAATCATTGATAACGTAAAGGCAGGCTATGAAGCAACCGCCCACCTGGCTGCCCAGGGCTGCCGCCGGATCATCCATATTACCGCCAACCTCGGTCGGAATGTCTACGCCGGTAGATTGAAAGGCTACAAACAGGCGCTGACCGACTATGGCCTGCCATTCGACCCCGGCCTGCTCATCGTCAACGACCTCAGCGAATCCGCCGCTGTCCGGACCGCCCGCCAGGTGCTGACCATGAAGAACCGCCCAGACGGCGCATTTATTACAAATGATTTTTTTGCGGCCATGTTCCTCCAGACGCTGAAGGAAGGCGGCCTCCGCATCCCCGAAGATATCGCCATCGTAGGATTCAATAACGACGCCATCTCCCGCATTATCCAACCCAAGCTGACCACAATCAATTACCCCGGCGAAGAAGTGGGTGAACAAGCCGCGCGGTGCCTTCTGGACCACCTCACCGGCCTCTCCTCCGCCCGTTCCACCGACACCATTATCATCCGGTCAGAGCTGATTATCCGTGACTCCTCACTCCATAGAAAAATTTAGATCAAATACTCCATCACCCCGCCTTCCTCCGCTGCGTCCCCCATTTCTCCAGCAGTTCCATCAACTCATCCAGTCGCACCGGCTTGCAGATATAATCATCCATCCCCGCCGTCAGACATTCTTCCCGGTCCCCTTGCATCGCATTCGCCGTCAGCGCGATGATCACCGGTTGCCGGTATCCCTGCCTCCGGATAATTTTTGTCGCCTCCAGCCCATCCATCTCCGGCATCTGCACATCCATCAGGATCAGATCATAACCCGCCCGGCCAACTACCTCCACCGCCTCCCTCCCATTCTCCACACAAGCCGGCTCGTATCCCAGATTCCCCAGGATATGCAGGATCAGCTGCCGGTTGATGACATTATCCTCCGCCACCAGGATCCGGAAAGGGAACGCCTCTGCAAACGCTTTGCTCATCACCCGCTGTTCGCGCGAACTCAGCGACAGTTTCAATACGCCCGCCCGCGTCCGGATCGTGAACGTAAATATCGTCCCCTCCCCCTCCCGGCTCTGCACCGTGATCTGACCGCCCATCAGCAGCACCAGTTTCTCACTGATCGCCAGCCCCAGCCCTGTTCCCCCATATTTCCGCGTTGTTGACGAATCAACCTGCGAAAACGGCTTGAATAATAGGTCGATCTTCTCCGCCGGAATGCCGATCCCCGTGTCCCTTACCTCGAACGCCAATTCGATCTCACCCGTGGTCTTATCCTTTCTTAACTGTACCACCCCGACGCGAATCTCCCCATTTGCCGTGAACTTGACTGCATTGCTCACCAGGTTGATCAGCACCTGCCGCAGCCGAAGCGCATCCCCGACGATTACTTCAGGCACCCCTTCCTCGATCCAGCACGACAGCTTCAGACCCGCCTGATTCGCCTTCTTATAGAATAGGTCCAGCACTCCGTCAATGCAACCCCGCAGATTAAAATCCTGCTGCTCGATCTCCATCTTCCCCGAGTCGATCTTGGAAAAATCGAGTATATCGTTTAATACACTCAGAAGACTTTCCCCGCAACTCAGGATCGTTTCATTATAGGTCCGCTGTTGCTCCGTCAGCCCGGTCTCCGCCAGCAGGCCGGCCATCCCGATCACCCCATTCATCGGCGTCCGGATCTCATGACTCATCGTAGCCAGGAAGACGCTCTTGGCCTTATTGGCTTGCTCCGCCTCCTCCCTCGCCTTCCGCTCCTCCTGGCTCAGGATCACCAG
>DATMLR010000534.1:0-7835 GCA_035570015.1 Puia sp. | reverse complement strand
TCATCTTTTTTATTTTGTATACGATCACCATCCGCAACAAGGCTACCCAGAACCAGCTCTGGGCAGGGATGGCGAAGGAGACCGCCCACCAGCTCGGAACACCGGTCTCCTCGCTCGAAGGCTGGGTCGAGATGCTAAAGGAGTCGACGCTTGATCCCCGGACCGTACAGGAGATCCAGAAGGATGTCAACCGCCTCAAGCTCGTGTCCGACCGCTTTGGAAAGATCGGCAGCCGGCCCAATCTCGAACAATGTGACCTCGTCACACAGATCCGCACGATGATGGAATATATTCGCAAACGCGCGACCGGCAAAGTCCAGTTTACCCTGCAGCCCGACGAAGGAGAAATCCCCGCCCGCATCTCCGGTCCCCTGTTCGACTGGGTGATCGAGAACCTGCTCAAGAACGCCCTCGACGCCATGGAAGGTAAAGGCTCCATCACGATCAATATCCAGGATCTGGAAAAAGAGATCCTCATCGACGTGGCCGACACCGGTAAAGGCATCGCCGCCCGTAACCTTCAGCAAGTCTTCAAACCTGGCTTCACCACCAAGAAGCGCGGCTGGGGCCTCGGCCTAAGCCTCTCCAAACGCATCATCGAGCAATATCATAAGGGTTCGCTCTTCGTGCGCCAATCCGAACTCGGCAAAGGCACCACCTTCCGCATCGTCCTGAAAAAATAACCATCCTTTTGAAAATCCTAAAAATCTTGAAAATCCCCGCCAAAATCTTACTTTTGCCGCCCCTACCTGCGTGGGTGGCGAAATTGGTAGACGCACTACTTTGAGGTGGTAGCGCTCGAAAGGGCGTGTGAGTTCGAATCTCATCCCGCGCACTCCGAAAGCCTGTAAGTCATTGACCTACAGGCTTCTTTATTTCAGAACTCATTCAATTAGCTATCCCCCGGCGATTTGCTAAGCCGACATTTTCGCCGTATTTTGATCGGGATTTGATAAAATCAACCCCTAAATTGGACCCCATTATACAAGCCAAATTCATCCTCGCATTTGCCACAATTCTTATCAGTACAAAAGGTGTCTGTCAAATAAATACCGGCTTTTCAATTCACCGGGCTACACTCGGATTTATTGAAAATAAAGGTCAGATCCGGGATCAATATGGCCATGCCAATCCCCAGGTCAAATTTGTTATGGCTCCTTCGACTGGGATGAATATTCAACTGCGGGAGAACGGATTCAGCTATGAGACGTATATGGAAAGGCCAAAGACGGCTGCCATCAAACTCAATATTAGCCAAATTCCCGCGCGGCACACCTTGCCCGACCAGAGGGAAATAAAATATCATCGTGTCGACATTGACCTGGTAGGCGCTAATGCGCATCCTGAAATCAACGCCGAAGACCAATCAGGGGTAACGCTGAATTTCTACACCCCAGGCACCGGTCCAAATGGCGTGCAGGCAAAAATTGATAGAAAAGTCACCTATAAGGATGTCTACAAGGACATTGATCTCGTATTCGTCGCAAATCCTTCCGATACAACTAATCCTTTTGAATATTATTTTGTCGTGAGACCTGGGGCAGATGCAGGACAGATAAAATTGCAATATAATGGAGCCCTAAGCACCAATCTTCAAAATGGTCAGATTGCCATAACCGTTAATCGCGGTACTTTCAAAGAGCGCATCCCGAACAGTTATTTGAACGCTCCTGATGGATCAAATCCGGAGCCCCTAACTGTATCCTACAAAGGCTATGGCAACAACCAATATGGTTTTCGGGTTCCGGCATACAATAGATCAAAGGTCCTCATTATCGACCCAACTCCGGATCTGATCTGGGGTACGTATTATGGCGGCCCCGATAACGACTTCGCAGATGCGATAGCAAAAGATGTAAACAATAACCTATTTATCAGCGGCGCCAGCGACGGCCCGGGTTTGGCAACGTCCGGGGCTTACCAGACCACCCTCGACGGTCCAACAGATGGGCTTATTGGAAAGTTCGACAATGGAGGCGGCTTGGTATGGGTGACCTATTACGGCGGCGAAAGCTTTGACGAAGTGGAAGGTATCAAGATCGATCAGGGGGGAAATATCGTCGCCACCGGACAAACCTATTCTCGCACCAATATTACCACACCAGGAGCCTACCAGACTACGGACAATACCGTAGGGGGCGTCCCGACAACTTTTGTGCTAAAGATGGACAATAACGGGGCCAGGATCTGGTGTACATACTTCGGTGGGAACGTCGCCGAAGTTGCGTATGCAGTAGCATTGGACTCGAAAGACAATATATTTATTACAGGTTTTACGGAGTCCAGCACCGGTATCGCTACCCCGGGCGCTTACCAAACAAGCTATGCCGGCAGCCTTGTCACGCATACCAACAACGCATTTCTGGCTAAGTTCGACCAAAACGGTTTGTTGATCTGGGGCACATATTACGGCGGAACTGGAGGAGAACTCTCCCTTGGCGTATGTGTCGATCAACAGGATAATGTCTTGATTACCGGCCCTACGGCTTCAACCAGCGGAATATCCACGACTGGCGCCTGGCAACCTGCCATGTCGATCCAGGGTCCCGGCGATGCCTATCTCGCTAAATTCGACAACAACGGGCAATTGATCTGGGCAACGTATTATGGAGGCGACGGAACCGATGCGGGTTATTGTGTCGCCACCGATCAGGCCAATAACATCATCTTTGCAGGATTAACCAGCTCCACCAACAATATCGCCTCACCCGGCGCCATGCAAACGACCCGGGCACCTTCCCTAGCCTCCGGTGTAGACTATGAAGGATTTGTCGCAAAGTTCACGGCTGATGGTCAGCGAATTTGGGGAACCTATTATGGAAATGGAGTGGCGGATATCGTTCTGTGTATGACCACCGATGGTCAGAACAATATCTACCTGGGCGGCGAGTCGGGTTCTACCAGCAACATTACTACGCCCGGAAGCTATCAGCCGCAGCCACAGTCCCCTTCATGGAACGCGTTTTTGTCAGAAATGAACCCTTCCGGATTCCTCCAATGGGGCACCTTTTATGGTATTTCCGGAGCAGGTTTGACCTCTGGGATCGTCGAAATGCCGGATGGAAGCGTGGTCGTAACGGGAATCACCTCGTCCACCACCAACATTGCGACCTGCGGCGCATTTCAACTGAATTATGCCGGTGAGAACGATATCTTCCTGGGTAAGTTCGGCATGAATGTTCCTCCAGCCTCGCCGTCGATAACCATCAACACTGCCAACACCGCGCCGATATGCCCCAATACCCCCCTTTCTTTCACTGCAACCGCGGACAATGGTGGTACTTCCCCCATCTATCAATGGCTGCTGAACGGCGTTGACGTCGGAACCAATTCGCCTAATTATACAGCGAATGGCCTTGCCAACGGCGATAAAGTCAGTTGCTTTCTTACCAGCAACAGCAACTCCGCCTGCATAACGACTGACACCGCCTCCTCCAACCTTATCACCGTCTCGATAGTTACGCCATCCGTTCCAACGATCAATATTTCCGCCTCAGCGGACACGATTTGTTTGGGCACAACCGTAAGTTTCACCGCGATCGCTAATACCATCTCCGCGAATCCAGGTTTTCAATGGACGGTCGATGGCGCCACCACTGGCACTAACGGCCCAACCTTTACTTCGGGGTCCCTCAACAATGGGGATATGATCAGTTGTTCCGTAACGGATAATGTTTGTAACACATCCAATACCGGGTATAGCAATACGATCAGAATGATCGTCAACAATATTCTCACCCCATCCGTCAGTATAGATGCATCCGGCGATGCCATCTGTGCCGGCACACTCGTAAACTTTACGGCAATCCCGTCGGGCGCGGGAAATAACCTCAACTATCAATGGACGGTGAATGGCGCGCCTGCCGGCTCAGATAGTCCCATGTTTAAGCTGAATACCCCCCAGGAAGGTGACATCATAAGCTGCACAATTACCCCAGGAAACGAAGTTTGCTGGAATGCGACGGAGGCCACTTCCAACACTATTAATATAACCGTCTATCCGATTCCGGAGATCGATTTTTCCACCGCCGATACCTCTATTCTTGCTGGTGCATCGATACAATTAAACCCTGTTACAACCGGTAATATTACCAGCTATCAATGGACGCCGGCTATCGGATTGAGCAACCCCAGCATACAGGATCCCCTGGCAACCCCGGATACGTCAACAACCTACTATTTGACCGTGACCTCGGCAAACAATTGCGTCGCCAATGGCAAAATCAGGATTGATGTGTTACGCAACCTCCACCTGCCAAATGCCTTTACACCCGACGCGGCCGGGAAAAACAGTACTTTTAGAATCCCACCCAATACGTCAATTACGCTAAAGAATTTTGCCATTTACAATCGATGGGGCGCATTAGTCTTCAGTACTGGCGACGCCGCCATCGGCTGGGATGGCACATTTAACGGAAACCCTTGCGAACAGGGAGCCTATGTTTATTTCATTCTCGCCTCCGATAACAACGGGCCAATTAACGTAAAAGGAACCGTCATCTTAGTTCGCTGAACCGCCAATCTCCCTACTTAATAAAACTCCCCTCCTCCCTCGCACCCCCATAATCATCATCTGCGATGACCTGCGCGATCCAGGGCTTCGCACCCGATTCAATCGTTCCATGGAACAACACCGTCTGCTCCTTGCCTGCTATCAGCCGTACTGACCTCTCCGGCTGTACAAATTTTATCCCATCCCCCCGGATGCGCAATTTGTGCATGCCCCTCCCGCGCACCCCCACGCGGATCAAACAGCTGCTTCCGGATATTTCTTTGGTGACCCGCAGGCTCATGCAACTATCGGCGCGCAGTTCCAACCGGTAGCTTGTACCTGACAGCAACTCCTTTACCTGCGTCACACCGCCGCTGGTCACGGAATATATTCCCGGCGATACCTTGACCGAAAAAATTCCGTCAGCACCATCCGGCGTCACCCGGGTGACATTGCCGGTTGCCGCCTCCCGAAAGACGACCGCTGAATCAGCCCTGCCCGATACCAGCGCGGGGCCTTCAATGGCCGATAACAACCAGATCCAGTTGGTCGCCGGATGTCCCCATATTTCTTTATAAGTCCAGGTGCTCTGCACCGGCCAGTAAGGCATGTCCTCCACCCCACGGGTTTGAATGCCAACCGGTAATCCCCCCACCATCTGCCCCGACGAGGGCGAATACAAGGGAGAAAAGTCATATCCTGCCCCATACATCGCGCTGGCCGCAAAAGGATTGCGACCAATAACCCACTCCAGCTGCCGCTCCGCCAGATCGATCGAAGCTGGATCATTCCTAATCTGACCGGCGGCGGCCAACGCCTGCGCCTGCGGCAGGATCGTTCCGAAATGTCCACGGTAGTCCATCCATACCGGGAATAGCCGAAGATAATGACCCTTGCCGAGGGGAATGCCATGCAGCACCTGCTCGCGGTAGGATTCCATCCTGCTTTCCGGCACATGACGGTATTCTGTGTCGGCATAGATGGAACCCGGCAGGACCCCATATGGAGCGGTATAATTGGCAATCGTCTGGAGGTATTCGCTATACAACGCAAGACAACCATACCATTTCATGAAGTCGGTATGGCCGGGAAAAGTCCGGCAGAGCGCCGCCAGCGCGAGAATCGGCGCCTGATCGCGGCCGCGGTGACAATAGTGCAGCAACCGATCCCTGGCTGTACTCGTGTAAAAGAATCCGGTAATCGGAACATCCCAATCCGGTAGCACTCGCTGCTGGGCACCGGTAACATATCGGGCGAACCCCACCGCCTTGTCTGCATACATTCGTTCGCCAGTAGCCTTGAAGAGCTCTGTCGCAGCCAGAATAGCAACTGAAGGAAGCTCGTCCTCCACGTTATCCGAATCGAAGTTGCCACGAAACAATCCCGCAGCCTTGGGCGCCCTGGACAAATTTGCAATCCCATATCCCCAGTCTTCCCCGGCCATGGTTAGGGCGTATGCCGCAAGTCGGGGGTCACTCTCCTTCAATAACCTCCAGGCCAGGGCTTCTGCCCCCGCCGCCTCCAAATTGGTCATCGGATTGAGCCGGGCCACAGTGGTAATATCATCATCATTCCCAATTATCCCATCGGTTCTTCGGCTGTTGATCGAACCGATGTCCCGGTATCCATCCCTGAAACTCGTCTTTAATATCCAGTCCAGTCCCCATTTGGCTTCTTCCAGGACACGTGCAAGCAGTGCAACGTCATCATTTTGTTGCCGTAGCTTGTCCGCCAGACTGAATAAGGCATAGGTGATCTCAATAGTAGCTTCCGCCTGCTGGCTAAGATCTCCGGCATCATGCCAGCCGCCATTTATCACAATACGTTTATCCCCATGAATACAGGTCCAGTCGCGGTGACACGCTCCATGCACCCCGGGCACTTCCATCCCGCACCGCTCGCTATATAAGAAATTCAGTATTTTCCAAATCGTCTGATTCCAGACATCATCACCAATTCGAAAAGGATGGGTAGCGACAGTTCCGCATTGCAGCACGTAATCGCCCGGCACGCGGACCCGCGAAAAGTCCATTACCTGAAATTGGCCGATCGGCGTGCTCTCGGTTTCAACCGGCCCGGTGAAAACGATGTTGCCGTTTCGCGGATCGACGAGTGTAAATGTCTTAGCATCCAGCCCGCACGCAATGGCGGTTTTCGAAGCGGCAACGGAATAACCCATTTGACTATAGGCGATCCGCCCGGGCCAGACATCCCAGCCTTCAATCTTATCGGGCTCGACTTTTTCGAGTGAAAGTTCGTCGAAATAGAATTGAATGGTATCCGCCTCGCCCGGCGCACTGCCCGACAACCCATAACTCGCCTCGAAGGCCGTCACCCGATCCCGTGCTACGTTCCCGATTTCCCAGACAATATGATTCCATTCATGGTTTCGCAGGACGATGGAAGTCTCCCCCTCCTGCCCCCAAAGTGCAGGCAGCTTTTCCTTACCGTCATTGTACACCCGAAAATCCAACGCAGTCGTATAGAAACCAGGCAAGTCCGGATAAATCCAGAGCGAGATGCGATTGTAGCCGGACCAATCTTCCCCTTCCAGACGCCTGCGGATGCCCGAACGTCCCCATCCCCGGCCTGTTGCCGGTCCCGGCCCGGCCAACCGGGTAGGAGTTCGCATCAGCAGCGCCCGCTGCCCCTGGTGTACCCGATCTCCACTCAATCCGATAACGGCGACAGTCGAGCTGGAATCCACCGTCCGCATGACCTTACGGGCATCCACGATGGCGCCGCCGCTCGTGGTGAACGAACTCCAGGCATCCAGGGATTCCATATTGTCTAATACCCGGCTCGCCGTAACGGGTTTTTGCAGCCATCGAAACTCCGCAGCCGCGCCCGAATCGGCTATCATTGGCGCCCGCGATTGGGCAAATCCACCGAATGCCAGGAATAATAACGGAAGACTGATCAGCCGCATCGCTAATTTTTCCGCTCAAGATACGGCAAAACCGGGGGGTAGCCGCTATCCCGATAACCCATCTGCTTCAACGATCGCGTCGGCAAAAGCACGGGGAGCCTCCTGCGGCAGATTATGTCCGATGCCACCGGTGATCACCCGATAGGCGTATTTGCCAGTGAATCTTTTACGATAAGCGCTGTCGTCAGGATAATGTGGCGCACCATTGGCATCTCCCTCGAGCGTGATTGTCGGAACGGTGATCTCCGGCAGTTTTGCAAGCCGGGCTTCGAGGTCTGCATATTTTGCTTCACCATCAACCAGCGCAAGCCGGAACCGGTAGTTGTGGATCACGATAGCGGCGTAATCCGGATTGTCAAAAGAAGCCGCGGTGCGTTGGAATGTCGCATCATCAAAGCCCCACTTCGGAGAGGC
>DATMLR010000533.1:0-5853 GCA_035570015.1 Puia sp. | reverse complement strand
AGGCGTTGAGGGCTGCGATGGCCAATCCGACGCGGAGTCTGCGGAATGAGTAGGGAAGGACCAGTCTATAGTGCCTGTAAGATATCTGCCAAAATATCGTCGCGGTGTTCGAGGCCGACGGAGATGCGGATAAGGCCGTCGGTGATGCCTGTCGCGGCTCGTTCTTCCGGTGTGAGCCTGGCGTGGGTTGTGCTGGCGGGGTGGGAGGCGATGCTGCGGGTATCGCCGAGGTTGGCGGTGAGGCTCAGCATTTTCAGCTTGTCGAGGAAGCTTCGGCCGGCTTGCAGCCCGCCTTTGAGCTCGAAACAGACGATGCCGCCGCCGTTTGTCATTTGGCGTTTGGCAATCGCGAATTGGGGGTGGCTCGGGAGGAAGGGATATCTGAGATTGGCGATTGCGGGATGGGATTCCAGTGACTGGGCGATGTGGAGCGCGTTGGAGGAATGTCTTTCCATGCGGACGTCGAGGGTCTCAAGGCTTCTGCTGAGGACCCAGGCATTGAAGGGGGAGAGGGAGGGGCCGGTACTGCGGCAGAAGAGGTAGACTTCCTTTATCAGATCCTTTTTTCCAAGGACGGCGCCGCCGAGGACGCGGCCCTGGCCATCGAGCCATTTGGTAGCGGAGTGGACGATAATGTCGGCGCCGAAATCGATGGGGAGTTGGCCGATGGGTGTCGCGAAACAGTTATCGACGACGAGGAGCAGGTTGTGTTTGCGCGCAACGGTGGCGGCGGCTTCGAGATCGATAATGTCCAATCCGGGGTTGGTGGGGGTTTCCAGGTAGATCATTTTGGTATTGGGCCGGATGGCGGATTCCCAGGTTGTGGGGTCGGTTGCATTGACATAGCTGTATTCGATGCCGTATTTCGGTAGGTATTTTGTAATGATGGTGTGGGTGCTGCCGAAGATGGCGTTGCAGGACAGCAGGTGGTCGCCCTGTTTGAGGAAACTGAGAAACGAGGCGACAATGGCGCTCATGCCGGAGGCGGTGGCAAAGCCGGCTTCGGCGCCTTCGAGGGCGCAGAGGCGGTCGGTGAATTCCTTCACGTTGGGGTTGCTGAAGCGGGAATACATGAAGGCGTCCTTCTCGTCGGCGAAGACGGCGCGCATGTCTTCGGCATCGTCATAGCAGAAGCTGCTCGTCAGGAAGAGTGGGGAAGAATGCTCTTTGTCGGGGGTTTGCTTGGCGCGGATTCGGATGGCTTCGGTGATGCGGTGTGCGGACATGGATGGATGTTTAATTTATTGGTTTACTCTTACTTCCCAGGTGATTTTGCAGTGGGCTTCGCGGAGGGTGGCGGCTACGGAGCAATATTTGTCCATGGATAGTTCGCAGGCCTTCTTTGCCTTGCCCTCATCGATCTGCCCTTTCAGGTCGAAGATGATATGTACTTTCTCCCAGAGTGTGGGGTCTTTTCCTTTTTCGCGGTTGCCGTCGATGATCATGCGGAAGCCGTCTACAGTCTGGCGTTGTTTTTTAAGAATCGAGACGATATCGATGCCGCTGCAGCCGCCCAGACCCATCAGCAACATCTGCATGGGGCGGATGCCGAAGTCCTGGCCCCCGGTCTCGGGGCTGCTGTCCATTCGGGCGCTGTGGCCATAGGCGTCTTTGGCTTCGAAGCCGAAATCTCCTTCCACCCGGCTGAGTTCAATCCTGACCATTGTCAATTT
The DNA here is from genome assembly GCA_035570015.1 of Puia sp. Classification (GTDB taxonomy): domain Bacteria; phylum Bacteroidota; class Bacteroidia; order Chitinophagales; family Chitinophagaceae; genus Puia. The sequence continues at coordinate 4,180 of DATMLR010000533.1, read as the reverse complement.
TTTTGCAAAAGTACACATAAACCGCCGGAGGTAACCGACAGGTTACGAACGAGCCCTTGCCGGTGGCAAGGGCGAAGTTCAGTCCGATAGGACAGACATTGGGTTTTTTTAGAGGAAATGTCCTATTTTTTTTCAAAGGACATTTCCGATGTAAGCGCTTATTTTGCATCCTAATAGAGAATTGGCTCCATGAATTATTTTCAATATGATCAGCCGTTTGAGCTGGAGGGGGGTGCCGTTTTGTCCGGGATCACGATTGCTTATCATACCTATGGTCGGCTGAATGCGGACGGGAGCAATGTCGTGTGGGTCTGTCATGCGTTGACGGCCAATTCGGACGTGGCGCAATGGTGGCCGGGAGTGGTCGGGGCACGGGGGGCGATACGGCCGGAAGACTATTACATTGTTTGCGCGAATATCCTGGGCTCCTGTTATGGGAGCTCGGGGCCATTGAGTATCAATCCCGCGACTGGTGAGCCGTATTATCAGCGGTTCCCGGTCGTGACGATCCGGGACATGGTAAAGGCGCATATTTTACTGCGAAAGCACCTGGGGATTGAACGGATTCAATTGTTAATGGGGGGCAGTATGGGAGGTTATCAGGTGTTGGAGTGGGCCGTAATGGAAAGGGAAGTGATCGGCAAGCTGTTCCTGATTGCTACATCATGTGCTGAAAGTGCGTGGGGGATTGCGGTGCATGCGGCGCAGCGACTGGCGATCGAGGCTGATCCGAGCTGGGACTTGCCGACACCGGAGGCGGGGCGGCGGGGATTGAAGGCGGCGCGGGCGATCGGGATTCTTACCTACCGGAATTATGGGATCATGGTTCGGACGCAGTCGGACCCTGACCGGGAAAAGCTGGATCAGTATCGGGCGGCTTCGTATATCCAATATCAGGGGGAAAAGCTGATCAACCGGTTCCACGCGTACGCGTACTGGCTCCTAACGAAGGCGATGGATAGTCATCAGTTGGCTCGGGGGCGTGGGGGGAGTCTTGAGACGGTGCTGCAGGAGATCGATCAGAAGACCTTACTTGTCGGCGTGACGAGCGATATCCTTTGTCCGCTGGAAGAGCAGCTGTTCATGGCGGCACATTTGCCGGATGCGGAGCTGGTGGAGATCGATTCCGCGTATGGGCATGACGGATTTATGGTGGAGGGCGAAAAAATCGCCACTCTGCTGGGAGAGTGGCTAAAAAGATGAGGGTGCGCGCGGTGACAGTTACCAGGTCAGTTGACCTTGGTAATAATCGAGAAGTTTGGCGGAGAGGAGGTAGTTGTATTTGGCAGCGATCAGGTTGAGCTCGGCGAAGTTCTTGTTGGTGTTATAGATCACATACTGAAGGGAGTTGATGTAGCCGTGTTCATATTGGATCGAGGCTTCGCGAAAGGATTCTTCGTAGTTCTGCACTTCTTTATAGGTAACGTTGTAGGTCCGGAAATTCTGGACCATGAGGACGTAGTTGGATTCCACGGCCTGGCGGAGGCTGGCATTGACCGTCTTTTGGTTAAAAATCATCTGATCGCGGAAGACCAGGGCGTTTTTATAGGCGACCCTGTAGCGCAAGCCATTTAGTATGGGGATGTTCAAAACCAGGCCGAGGGAGGTTTGAAGATTGTTGTTGAACTGTGTACCCAGGGGGACTCCTTTCGTTGCTCCCGGAATCGATGTAGGGTAATTGACAAATTGTTGGGTGCCGCCTACGTTGACGTATGAGCCATCCTGGAAGGTTGTCATACCAAGTGATGCCGTATTCGTCGCGGCAGTGGAAAAGTTGGATTGTACGCCATATTGCAGCGAAAGTGTGGGGGACATATTTCCTCTTGCGGCTAAAACACCTTTTTTGGCGCTTTCCGCATGGAGTTCCGCCGCCTGAACCGACGCAATATTGCGGGTCGCGTTCTGGTAGACCTGATCGACCGATGCATTGTACAGGACTGGGGTGAGATCGGTATATATTTTGGCAACATCCAAATTTGGCGAATACGGAATATTCATGTCCGTGGCGAGTTTGAGCTTGCTGGTCTCCAGCGCATTCTTAGTGGAAACGATCGTGAGTTCCGCTGCATTCAGAGAGGCAAGCTGGTCGGTCATTGCGCTATGTGCAATAACGCCGAGGCTGTCCTGAATACTCATAAGATCGGCATGGTGGCGGATATCGGCCGCCTGTTTCTGTGCCAGGTCTAATTGTTCTTCGGTGCCGAGGATGGTAAAATAGTCCTGGATGATCGAGATCGTTATCAGATCTTTTTGGTACTGCCAATCTTTTTTATCTGCCTGATAGGCGAGTGAGTATTGTTTTATAAAATTCTGAATGCTCAATCCGTTAAAAATCGTCCAATTCCCGGATATCGCACCATATCCCTGGTTGTAATTCTCGGTGATGTAGGTATAGGTTACGGTATTGACGGACCTACCACCGTTGTTAAGGAACTGAGCGTATCCGGAAACGTATGGCAATGCGGTTCCAATCTGTCCAAGGAGTGCGTTCTTAGCGGTGCGGGCGGTAAATTCGGCGCCTTTGACGTTTGCGTTGTTCGATAGCGCGCTATCTATACATTGCTGGATCGTGTACGTGACGGCTGGGCCGGAACTGATCTCGCTGATCAGGGAGTCGGCGCCTTGGGTCTGCGCGGTAGCGGAGTGTTGGAGGAATAACAGGAGAAAAGATAATGACGCTATTCCTATTTTTGGTCGTTGCATGATCAAGTTCATTTATTGCTGCGATAGTTTTTTTCAATATTCCACACGTCCGTCAAGCAGATTGATGATATGGGAGCCGTATGCGGCATTCTTTTCCGAGTGGGTGACCTGGATAATGGTGACGCCTTCGTTATTGAGTTGTTTGAATAATTCCATGATCTCTTCGCCTTGCCGGGAGTTGAGGTTCCCGGTGGGCTCGTCGGCGAGGAGCAGCTTTGGTTTGCCGATCAGGGCGCGGGCGATGCCCACGAGCTGCTGCTGGCCGCCGGAGAGTTGGGTCGGGAAGAGGCCTTTTTTCCCCACGATCTGGAAACGGTCGAGGATATCCGCGACCATCGCCTGGCGTTCGGAGGCTTTGACATTCTGGTAGATGAGCGGTGTTTCGATGTTTTCGTATACTGTGAGCTCATCGATCAGGTGGTAAGCCTGGAAGACGAAGCCGATGTATTGTTTGTACAGCTGCGAACGTTGTTTTTCCTTGAGGGTATGGACGCCCTGGCCCAGAAAATAATATTCGCCTTCGGATGCGTCGTCCAGCATCCCGATGACGTTGAGCAGGCTGGATTTACCGGAGCCGGAAGGCCCCATGATCGAGACAAACTCGCCTTCGTTGATCTTGAGGTTAATGTCCTTGAGGATGAAATTCGGTTTCCCGCCAACGTTGACCCACTTCGAGATGCGTTTCAGTTCAATCATAATTCTTTATTAGAGTTTGTGCTGGTCGACTTCTTTCTTTCAATCACATGCCAGCATTTAATGTGTTGAATACCATTTAAATATACGGCAATTCGCCGAACGGTAGTCCGGTTTCGATACAAAAACTGTCCGGTTTTGATACAGCCGGAGAACGGGTGGCGGCAGGCGGCGGGCGGCCGGTCATTCAGTCCGCAGGTTCTTGACCGGGTTGGCAATCAAGGCCCGCAGGGTAAGCAGGGTAATGACACCCAGAGCGATAGCGCCGATCAGGGCTACGGTCAGGATGACGGTCCCTACGCTAATGGAGACACGGTACGCGAAATTGTCAAGCCACTGGCTGACGAGCCACCCGGCGACCGGAAAAGCGATGGCAGAAGCGATGGTCGCCAGCCGGATGAAATCGCCGGAGATCAACTTAAGGATACCTATCCTGTCTGCGCCGAGGACTTTCCGGATGCCGATCTCTTTCGTCCGGCGTTCGATGGTAAATAAGGTCAGGCCGATGAGGCCGAGAGTTGCAAGCAGGATGGCCAGGGCGGTGAAAAAATTGATGGCCTGGCCAAGGAGGTTTTCCTTTTCCGCCAGACGACGGAAGTTATCGTCGATGAAGCTGATATCGAGGGGGATATCGGGGAGAAATTCCTGACTGGTGCGATTCAGCCAGGCGAGGAAGTCGGCTGGGTGGCCGCCTCGCAGTCGGATGACGATATTGGTCAGAATACTGCCTTCGCGGTAGAATTTGAGCAGGGCGGGATGGACTTTCTCGTGCAGGGACGCAAAA
>DATMLR010000532.1:0-3357 GCA_035570015.1 Puia sp. | reverse complement strand
CCGATGATCCCGCCGGTGATGCTGATCAGGACGGCTTCCGTCAGGAATTGAAGGAGGATATCGACGCCCCGGGCGCCGATCGACATTCGCAAGCCGATCTCCTTGGTCCGTTCCGTAACAGAGACATACATGATGTTCATGATACCGATCCCGCCGACAAGCAGGGAGATGCCCGAGATAACGGCCAGCAGAACAGTCAGCAACTGGCTGGTAGAGCTGAAGGTATTGATGAGCTCCTGCATGGTCCGAACGGCAAAGTCGTCGTCGTCAGTACCTTTCAGGCGGTGAGACGCCCGCATGATGGTCGAGACTTCGTCGGAAGCAGCCGTTGTCGATGCCTCATCTACCGCGGAGGCATAAATGTTCTGGAGGTAAATGGTGGATAGGATCCGTTCCTGTACCGTCGTATAGGGGGAGAGGATAACGTCGTCCTGGTCCTGGCCGAAGGCGCTTTCGCCCTTGGCAGTCAGCGTCCCGATAACGAGAAGCGGGACTTTGCCAAAGCGGATATATTTCCCGATGGGGCTCTCGCCATTGGGAAAAAGGTTGGTGATCACAGTCTGACCGAGGATGCATACTTTGGCGGCCCCCTGGACGTCGCGATCGGTAAATTCGACTCCATCCTGGAGGGGCCATTGCCGGATAATATCCAGGTATTGGGTATTTACGCCGGTGATGGTGGTAGACCAGTTATTGTTGCCGTAGATGGCCTGTCCCTTAGTGCTCATCACGGGGGTCACCGCACTGATATGGGTCGCTTCGCGCTGCAGGGCCTTTACATCATCCATCGTGAGAGTTTGAACGGAAGTGGCATCCAGCCGGGCGCCCGCTGAGACATTGCTGTTGGGCCGGATGATGATCATATTGGAGCCCATGCCCGACAATTGCTTCTGGATGCTTTGCTTGGAGCCCTGGCCGATCGCGACCATGGAAATGACCGAAGCGACCCCGATGATGATGCCGAGCATGGTAAGAAAAGCTCTCAGCTTATTGCGCTGCAAGGCCTTCAGGGCGATCCGAAATAGATTGAAGAGAGACATAGTTTACACATTTAGTAGTCTTCTGTTACCGGCAAAGAGGCTAAAACATCTCTTGCCGACCGCCGGTTCTCGTTTATACTATCCTTTACTACTTTTCCATCCTTCAGCATGACCGTTCGGCTGCTGAACGAGGCAATATCGGGTTCGTGGGTTACAAATACGATCGTCTTTCCCTGGGCGTTGAGGTCCTGGATAAGGGCCATGATGCTAAAGCTGGTACGTGAGTCAAGGTTTCCCGTCGCTTCGTCGGCAAGGATCATCACCGGCTCGTTGACGAGCGCCCGGGCGATCGCCACCCGCTGCTGCTGGCCGCCGGACAGTTGGTTGGGCATGTGGCCCAGCCTGTCGCCAAGGCCCACCGCTTCCAGTGACCGGATCGCGCGTTCCTTTCGCGCTTTTATGCTGATCTTCGGATTATACAGCAGCGGGAGCTCGACGTTCTCCAGCGCAGAGGTCCGGGGAAGCAGGTTGTACGCCTGGAAAACAAAGCCAATTTTGTGATTTCGGAGCCGCGCGAGGTCATTACGGCTGAGCTTGCGGACGTCGACGCCATCCAGGAGGTAGGTCCCTTCCGTCGGTTTGTCCAGGCATCCGAGGGTATTGAGCAGGGTCGTCTTCCCCGATCCGCTGCTACCCATGATCGTTAGGAACTCGCCGGATCTTACATTGAACGATACTCCTTTCAGGGCGCGGACAATCTCCGATCCCATCCGGAATTCACGCCGGATATCCTGTAGCTCGAGTATCTTGTTTTCAGTCATCGGCCACCTCCTGATCCGCTCGCGGGTTTGCTCGGGGTGGTTGGCCTTCTCGCAGGCATGAAAGGACTTCTGACGGCGCCGGATGACTTGGCTGCCGTTACGATCTCCGTCCCGTTAACCACCTCATCGTCTGCGGTCAGGCCGGAAAGGATTTGGACCTGTGTATCGTTATTCAGGCCCGTCAGTACCAGTTTTTCGATCAGGCTATCGCCGGATTTCACCCAGACAAAGGCCGGGGTTCCGGTTGCCGCTGCCGAATCGACCACACGACCGGTCGTGTCATGGTGGTGTTTGGGGGCTGCCAGCGGATTGTTGCCGGCGGCTTTGCGGGCCGCCCGCTGCGCCTGTCGTTCCCCGGCGCTGTCAGGGATGATCTTAAACTGTTTTTCCATTGTCGCGTCCGGCTTGAACTTCAAGGCCTTGGCAGAGATCAGCAACGCGCTGTCGATCTCTTTGGTAAAGATGAAGATATTGGCCGTCATCCCCGGCTTTAGCTTCAGGTCCTGGTTGGGAGCACTGATGATGGTGGTATAGGTTACAACATTGGCGGAAACCGCAGGCTCGAGGCGGACCTGGTTGACGGTCCCCGTGAAGGTGATATCAGGATAGGCGTCAACAGTGAAAGTAGATCGCAATCCGGTCCGGACGTCCCCGATATCGGCTTCCGATACTGCCGCCTGCACCTGCATCTTGGTAATGTCTTTGGCGATTATAAAGAGTGTAGGCGTGCTGAAGCTGGCGGCGACCGTTTGACCGACACTGACATTGCGGGTCATTACCACTCCGTCCACGGGCGAATAGATGCTGGCGTAGTCGAGGTTCTTGGCGGCGGCATCCAGCTGCGCCTGTACGCTGTTCACGGTTGCTTTAGCACCTTCGTATTGATTTTCGTAATTGTCGTAGTCCGCTTTTGCGATAGCCCCGGTCTTATAAAGTGTGCTTTCCCGATCGAAGGTATTCTGCGCATAGACCAGGGATGCTTTGGCAACTTCCAGGTTGGCTTTGTATTGATTGACGGAAGCCTCAAAAAGTGATTTGTCCAGCGTCGCGATCAGCTGGTGCTTCGTGACTTTGGCGTTATAGTCGGTATAGATCGCATTGATCGTCCCCGAAACCTGGCAGCCCACATTGACGGTATCCACCGGCTCGATGGTTCCGGTCGCAGTGACGCTTTTGGAGATGTATCCGTAGCGCGGCTCTTCGGATGTCAGGACCACCGGCTTCTCCTCCTTCCGGAAATAGAAGTACCAGACGCCGCCGCCGGCGAGCAGGACCAGGAGAATAATCAGGAGTGCTCTCTTCATGCATTTATAATTTTACAGCGATTCCCATATAGAAGTCGTAGATCTCGATGCTGAGCGCCGCATTGTATTTAGCCTGTACATAATTCTGGAAAGCCTGCGTATACAAGGTCTTCTGCTGCAGGTAAGCCACAAGGTTGGAAGCTCCGACCTTCAGCTCTTCGGCAGCGACCCGGAAGGCTTCCTGATTGGCCGTCAGCTCCTCTACGGCGGCGTCATATTGGCCTTGTGCGTTCAATACATTAATATAGGCCT